>JAUWCP010000032.1 GCA_030609245.1 Hyphomicrobium sp. | reverse complement strand
GCCGAACAACCGCTCCAAGCTGGTCAAATCAAGCCCCTGATCAGTCCTTTGCGAGCAGCTTGAAGCGGGGCGGGAAATTCTCCTTCAGCGCTTGGCCTCGACCCGAGAGACTCGGATTGGTGAGGAAATATTGGTGCGCGTTGAAGGCATCCTCTCCCTTAGCCGGCACGATCCGCTCCGAAGAGCCATCTGCCTTTATCCGCCAGCTCTGCTGGTTGTCCTTCAAGTTCGCGACCATGATCTGGTCGAGAACTTGCTCGTGCACGGTAGCATTCTTTATCAGCACCATCGCTTCGACACGCCGGTCGAGATTGCGCGGCATCATGTCTGCGGAACTGATGTAGACGGCAGCCTTCGGTGAAGGCAACCCCTCGCCACGCCCAAAACAATAAATGCGCGCGTGCTCCAGGAAGCGCCCGACGATACTCTTGACGCGAATATTGGCTGAAAGTCCCGGCACTTCAGGGCGCAGACAGCATACACCGCGCACGACCAGGTCGATCGCCACGCCTGCCTGGCTTGCCTCGTAAAGTGTGGTGATTATCCCGCTATCTACCAGTGCGTTCATCTTCATCCAGATGGCGGCGGGCCTACCGGCTTTGGCGTGCTCAATCTCCTCGTGAATATGCGCGATGATTCGATCGCGGATACCATGCGGGCTCGCGGCCATCACCTGCAATTCGTCCGGTTCTCCGTATCCAGTCACGAAGTTCATGATGCGCGTAACGTCACGGGCGATAGCCGGGTCCGTCGTGAACAACGAAAGGTCGGTGTAAACACGCGCCGTCTGCGGGTGGTAGTTGCCGGTGCCGATATGGCAGTAGGTGGTCAGCTCGGTGCCTTCGCGTCGCACGACGATCCCGAGCTTGGCGTGTGTCTTGAGCTCGATGAATCCGTAAACGACGTGCACGCCCGCGTTTTCCAAATCGCGCGCCCAACGAATGTTGGCCGCCTCGTCAAAGCGGGCCTTAAGTTCGACCACTGCGGTCACTGACTTGCCCGCCTCGACGGCCTCCTTGAGCGCTTGCACAATGGGGCTGTCGCGCGAGCTTCGATAGAGGGTCCACTTGATGGCCATGACGTTAGGATCGGCCACAGCCTGGCGCAGGTATTGAACGACGACGTCGAAGGACTCGTATGGGTGGTGAACGATGATGTCCTTGTTGCGCACGGCGGCGAAGCAATCGCCATTGAACTCGCGGATGCGCTCAGGGAACCTGCTGCTGAATGGCTTGAACAGAAGGTCGGGACGATCAGATACGATGAGCTGCGCCGTATCGGCGAGCGCCAGGAGGCCATCTTTGATGAAGAGCGCCTCCTCGCCGACCTCCAACTCGTCCACGACGAACCGCTTCAGGCGGTTGGGCATCGAGGATTCAAGCTCAAGCCGGATCACGTGGCCGCGGCGCCGACGTTTGAGCGCCGTTTCATAGGAACGGACGAGATCTTCTGCTTCCTCTTGAAGCTCGATGTCGCTGTCGCGCAGCACTCTGAAGGCGCCTTGGCTCTTGAATTGGAACCCGGAGAACAGCTCCTCGATAAAGAGGCCGATTAGCGTCTCCACACGAATGAAGCGCAGCTCACGATCGTCACCGTCGGGCCCGCCGAGCCTAATGAAGCGTTCAAGCTGTCCTGGAATCGGTATCAGGCCGTTCATGATCCTGCCGTCGTTCGCGTGCTGCAACTCAACCACGACGACAAGGCCCCTATTGAGGATGAAGGGGAATGGGTGCGCCGGGTCTACGGCGATCGGTGTCAGGATGGGAAAGATGTGCGTGAGGAACAGCCTCCGGAGCCAGCTACGCTCTTCAGCGTTCAAATCTTTCGGCTCCAGGATATGGATCCCGGTTCGCGCCATCTCCTCTCGAATCTCGCGCCAGCAGGCCTGCTTGTCAGCTACGAGGCCGGCGGCAAAGCGGTTAATGGCGCGAAGCTGTTGGGCCGGTGTAAGCCCATCCTGCGAAAGCGTCTGCACGCCGGCTGACACTTGGCCATACACGCCCGCCACGCGGACCATATAGAATTCGTCGAGGTTTGAGGCTGAGATCGATAGGAAACGTAGGCGCTCAAGCAGGGGATGGTGCTTGTTCTGGGCCTCCTCAAGCACGCGCCTATTAAACTGCAGCCACGAAAGCTCACGGTTGTAGAAGCGATCCGGGCCTTCCGGCGTCTCTTCCTGCGCCAGTGGCACCTTCGGCTGCGGCTTCTCACGCACCCTGCTTTTTGCAGTCGCCATCACTCGCTCCACAATCTCTGACCCCAGGCTCTATCAGGGGACAAAGTACAACAACATCATGACATAACCCGGCGACCTTAGGTTTTCGTCACTCGTGCTCGTTTCTGGGGCCTGCGCTCGCCAACGCCTCTGCCGCCAGCGGCTTTGTTACCTTGCGATGCATGGCGAGCGCTAGCCGATCGATGGTGTCCACCAAGCGGTTTGCTGCCTCCATGGACCGCTCCATGCGCAAGCTCAAGTATTCGATCACGGGCGGCTCAACAGTGAGTTGCCGGTCGGCGAATAACTTCACCAGCACCGACTTGAGGAGCGCCTCATCGGGCGGCCGCACCTCCACGAAGGGAAGAGCGCGCATCCGTGAGCGCAGGTCCGGGATCACGAACTCTAGGCCTCCCGGCGCCACGCGCGAGGTCAGCAAGACCGCAAGCTTGCTCTCGCCCGCACGATTGAGCAAGTGAAAGAGCGCCTGCTCCTCCGCAATCCCTCGATCGAGATCCTCCACGACCAAGGCGTCCCCATCGGCAAGCGCCGCCACGGTCGCATCCGTGATAGCGCTAGCGGCAATCAGGCCAGCCGAGGAGCGAAGCTGCCACACGTGTGCCAAGTGAGTCTTGCCGGAGCCCTGCGTTCCAATGACGATGGAGGCCGGATGCGGCCAGTCAGGCCAGCGATCGATGAGCTCCACGGCCTCCGAATTAGAGCGGCTCACCAGAAAATCCTCTGCACCGAGCGCCTGGCGGTGCGCGAGATCGAGAACGAGCTGGCGGGGCACTGCAATCATGGGGACGACGGTTTCTCTGATTCAGGTTCGATTTGTTGATCGGCGTCATTACTCTGATCGACGGGCTGGCAAAAAGGCCTTTAGCCGCCAGGGTCCGAAGACTCATAGCCGGACATATGTAGCAGCCATGAATGCAGATAGGCAGCGAGCGAGGAGAGCGTCAGAGCGCCCGTCACCCAGACCAGCACAAAACGCCACCACTGGAGGCCCAGCCCGAAGGCCTCGTCCGCCAGCACAACTCCCGCAAGCACGATCTGCGAAACCGTATTGGCCTTGCTGACGGCAAGCGGGCGGATACGAACTGGATTGCTCAATAGCCAAGATAAGACGATCGCAATGACGATGAGAATGTCGCGCGAGACCACCGCAATGACGAGCCACAGCGGCAGCTTTCCACCGACGCCAAGGGCCAGAAAGATACAAACGATCAGGAGCTTGTCTGCGATGGGGTCGAGGTAGGCACCAAGCTCCGTCTTCCAGCCAAACGTCTTGGCGAGATAGCCATCCACTGCGTCGGAAATGCCGGCAACGATGAAAGCGAAGAATGCAGCTTGTGTCTCTCCGGTTACCAGCAGCCAGAAAACGACAGGTACCAGGATAATGCGACCCAGCGAGATGAGGTTAGGGATATTCAAGGCTCGATCCTGGTGTGTTGCCTCTCATTGAGCGCGTCATTAACCGGTTTTTAGCTGCCGTAGCGAGCAACATTGCCCACAGAGCGCCCCTCCGGCGCCCTGCTTTCGTTCAGGAAGGTGAGCGAAGTCAACCCGCGACAGCCCCATTTTCATTAGCGGGAGTGAAGGATCAGGCCTCCTCCAGCGCTCTTCAGCGTAAGGCCGCGGCTGTAGAGGGCTGAGGCGAGTTCCTCCGCGCCGCCGGGATAGCGCAATGACAGGTTGGCGCCGCGGGCAGACTGAGTGTCGATCCTCAAGTCCACGACACCAGGCATTTCCAATAGCTGCCGGCGCATTTCGTTCCACTCCGCAAGGCTCGTGTACTGAGCCTGAAGAGCGACAAGCTGGCCACTGAAACTGCTTCCCGAACCCGACTTAATCGCCTTCCACCGGCCTTCCAGTACGCCGAGACCGACGACAGCCGCCAGTTCCATTGTGTAGGCGGTGTCGCCGTCGAAAACGCGGTAGCGGCGCTTGAGATTGATTGGACCAACAGCGTCCACGCCGGCCAGCGTCACGATGATGCGTTTTGTGGAGGGCTCAAGGTCAGCGATCGCAACGATCACGCGCGGGGACTTGTACTCACCGGCCAGGATACGCTCCGCGCCGCCCCGTCCCTCGTCAAGCATCTTCAACGAGTCGGGATGGATCTGCGGGTTCAGACGTTGCAAGTCGATGGGCGTTAGGGTGTGCTCCAGGTCAAGGTCTTTCCAAGTATCGGTCCAGACGCGCGACGGGCGGCCGGTCTCAATCGCCCCCTGGGCGTCGCGCACGACCGGGATCACTATCAATTCCGGCGCCTGTTCCTCGACGAAGGGAATACCTTCACGCTGCAGCACATAGCGTACCGAATCTGGACGAAACGAAAAGTCTAGGCTGGCAATGTAGCGTGTGCGCGAGTTGCGCTCCGAACGCACGGAGACGCCCTCAAAGAAGCGCGATGAATTGAGCGACGATAGACGCTTCAGTCGATCGTATGCTGTGACGGGGACGACGCGTTTCAGCAATGAACGGAATGCGGCTTTCTGACCCTCGGCCAAAGCCTTTTTCTTGGCGGCGACGGCATTCTTGGCGCGCGCATCGACGGGGTAGTTGCCGACCGTGTACACTCCCTCGCCACGCGCCGCGGAGGCCGCGCCCGCAAGCGCTAAAGCGGCGGCAACGGCAAAGACCGTGGCAAAGATTTCTCTTAACTCTACCCGCAAGGCACCTCTCCACATCGCGCCCTGAGTTGCCGACCAAGCGTCGAAACTGCTAGGAGCGTCATTTCCCGCAGCCAAAGGGGGCAAAAGTTGGGTTCTAAGGTCAAATGACAGAGCCTGGTCCCAAAGGCAACCCGGCCATCTCCTATCGAGACGCCGGGGTTGATATCGACGCCGGAAATCGGCTCGTCGAGGCAATAAAGCCGCTTGCCAGGATGACACGGCGATCTGGGGCGGACACGGATCTCGGCGGATTCGGTGCGCTTTTCGATCTGAAGAGGGCCGGCTTTCGTGATCCCATCCTGGTGTCGGCGACCGACGGCGTCGGCACCAAGCTCAAGATTGCCATTGAGACGGGACGCCACGATACCATCGGCATTGACCTCGTCGCTATGTGCGTGAACGACCTCGTGGTCCAAGGCGCAGAACCGCTATTCTTCCTCGACTATTTCGCGTGCGGGGCTCTCAACGTTGAAGATGCCCGCTCCGTCATCGCCGGAATCGCCGAAGGCTGCCGGCGCGCAGGATGTGCACTGATTGGTGGCGAAACGGCTGAGATGCCGGGCATGTATGCCAACAAGGATTACGATCTTGCCGGGTTCGCCGTGGGTGCGGTGGAGCGCGGGGAGATCTTACCGCACAGCGATGTGGCAATTGGCGACACTCTGATCGGGCTCGCCTCGTCTGGTGTGCATTCGAACGGTTACTCATTGGTGCGCCGGCTCGTCGCCGATTCGCAACTCGCCTGGGACGCATCTGCACCATTCGATACCAGCAAGACACTCGCTGAAGCGCTTCTTGAGCCGACGCGGATCTACGTGAAGCCCCTGCTGGCCGCTATCAAAACTGCGAGCGGCACCGATGGCGCCATCAAGGCGCTGTCACACATTACCGGCGGCGGCCTTTCAGAAAACCTCCCGCGCGTACTGCCCGGCACGGTCGCAGCACACATCGACCTTTCGCTAGTTGCTGCGCCTGCCGTGTTCGGATGGCTGGCCAAGGCGGGACGTCTAAACGATGCGGAGATGTTGCGAACGTTCAACTGCGGCATCGGCATGGTCGCCGTGGTTGCAAATACTGAAGCCGACGCAGTGCTGTCGACGTTGCGCGAAGCCGGTGAATCGGCGTTCGTGATCGGCGAGATTGTCCCGCCTAGCGGAGACAAGAGCGAAGCCAAGGGTCAAGGCGAGGCGTGGGCGGTCAGCTATTCGGGTGGGCTGAGATATAGCCCCTGACCTTTTTTGGCGGAATGTTCTCGGGCATGTTCAGCAAGAGACTTGCAGAGAAGGGCAAGATCTGATGGGAGCGGTCCTCCAGAAAAGAAGTGTTAGATGGCGGCGATGAAAAAGCGCGTTGGGATTCTGATCTCGGGCCGGGGCTCCAACATGGTTTCGCTCATCGCGGCGGCCCAAGCGCACGACTACCCGGCCGAGATTGCTTGCGTGCTTTCCAACCGCCCCGAAGCCGAAGGTCTCAAGAAGGCCCAAGCCGCTGGCGTATCCACACGCGCCGTCGACCACACGTCGTTTTCTGGTCGCGAAGCGTTCGAGACCGAGCTCGATGCTGCACTCAAGTCGTTTAACGTCGATCTCGTGGCCTGCGCGGGATTCATGCGGCTGATGACAGCGGACTTCGTGGAGCGCTGGAGCGACCGAATGCTCAACATTCATCCCTCGTTGCTGCCGGCCTTCAAAGGGCTTGATACGCACACACGCGCACTTGCCGCTGGCGTCAAGCTCACGGGATGCACCGTGCACATCGTCCGGCCGCAGATGGACGACGGCCCCATCATCGCTCAGGCGGCGGTCCCGGTTCTGGAGGCCGATACGGTGGACACGCTTGCAGCGCGTGTCCTCGGGGCCGAGCACGAGTTGTATCCTCACGCATTAGCCTTGTTTGCTTCTGGGACAGTGCGCATCGACGGCGAACAAGTGCTTGGGGCGCCCGCACCGGCCAAGCCGTCAGCCCCCCTCATCTGGCCACCGCTTGCCTGAGTACCCAGAACTCTGACCAAGATCGCCTTTTTGCGCGCCAAAATGAAGCGGAAACAGTAGGTCGCATAGACACTTGCCGCCGCCGGATGGTACTAAATTTTCAATATTTTGCGGGCGCGAGGGTACTTCAGCCCAGGGCACCACCCCGCAGATTCTTGGAATACTCCCAAGTTTACCTTCTAGTGGCTGAATTTGGCATAGAAAGAGCGTTGAAACGGCCTCATCGCCGGGAGACGACGGTATGACCTCGACGGTAAAACAAGCCACAGAGCCTACCCCCGCCCATACTCAAGGGCTGGGTGAGGAAAGCAGCATTTGGTTCCAGTTGACCCCTCTCTTGAAGGAAGGGATCAACAATCCAATGCAAATCCTCATGCAGATGGCGGAGCGCTATGGCCCGGTCATCCCGATCAATATGGCGAATCAGCGGGTGGTGATCCTCACCCAGCCTGAGCACTTCAAATATGTGCTGGTCACCAAGGCCGACACCTACATCAAATATTTCGACGGGTTGAAGCCGATTTTCGGCAAGTCGATGATCACAAACGACGGCGCGCTCTGGCAAAAGATCCGCATGCCACAGCAGCCGGCGTTCCACCCCGACATGTTCGCCGAGTACGTCCCCTACTTCGTGACGGCGATCCGCACAAAAATGGATATTTGGTCGCAACTGGCCAAGTCGGGCGACACGGTCGAGATGGTCGAGCAGACCTGGACGCTCGCCGCTGACATGATCTGCAAAGCGCTGTTCGACCGTGACATGCCGTTCAATCCACACTTCGTCTTCAAGTGCGTGAAGACCTACACGGACGTGATGAACCACAAGGAGATCCGCCTCAAGAAGCAGTCGGGTGAAGTGTTCGAGATGACCGAGCAGGACGCAGCCAAGGCCATGAAGGTCTGGGCAAGCGTGCCACCTGAGGTTATTGCCGCGGACCCGCGCGAGGCGCGCGAGCGTACTCTGCTCAAAATGATCGAGGCCGCGGTCGCTGATCCCGAAATACCCGAGTTCGATCAACAGCAGGCCATCGACGAGTTGAAGCAGTACCTTTGGGCCGGTACCGAAACGACGGCCTTGACACTTGCTTGGGCGCTCTATGAAGCGTCGCGGCACCCAGAAACGGCCGAGCGCATTCGCAAGGAGGGCGAGCAGGTTTACGGTGATCGCGACCCGACGGCTGGCGATTATTCGGCACTCGCCTATACGCGCGCCGTGGTCCAAGAAACGATGCGGCTCTATCCGCCGATCTGGGGGCTTATCCGTGTTGCGGCAGAAGACGATGAAATCGGCGGCACGAAGATCCAGCGCGGCGATCGCATCATGCTTTTCGCCTACGGTGCGCACCACAACCCCAGTTTCTGGGATGAGCCTGAAGAGTTCCGTCCAGAGCGCTGGATGGCGGGAGCGGCCAGGAAGCAGGTGAAATACAGCTACCTGCCGTTCGGCGGCGGCAAACGCTCATGCATTGGCGGCGCCATGAGCCAAGTTGAGAACACGTTGGCGTTGTCGCTACTCTTGCGCCGCTTTATGCCTGAGTACGTCGGCAAAGATCCTGCCGGTCTCAACGCCACAGTGACGCTGACGCCCAAAGGCGGGCTCGAGTTCAAGATCCACGAGTTGAGCTAGGCGCAAGGCATCGCGCCGATGGCCAATGCGGCTTACGTCTGGTACCCGCCGCTCGCTCGGTAGCGCGCCGTGAAGTAGCGTAGCTTCACCACACCATCTGGATATGCCTCTATGCCGTCGAACGCTAGCGTCTGAAGGCGTTTCAGCTCGTTGAACAGGGAAAGCCCGGCGCCGAGCAAGACCGGCACCAAGAAGATCTCCACGACATCAACGAGATTCTCGTCGAGCGCTGACTGCATGGTGGTGGCGCCGCCTACGATCCAGATATCCTCCACTGTCTTCTCGCGCGCAGACTTGAGCGCGCCTGCAATTCCATTTGAGGCCCGCACGACACCGTGCGGCGGATGCTCCAATGCATGCGAGGAGATGACATGAACGCGCTTGCCCGCGTACGGCCACTCACCAACTGCGCGGATTATCTCATAAGTGCGCCGCCCCATGACGAGTGCGCCGATTTCGTCAACGAATGCGTCATAGCCATAGAGTCTCGCATCGTAGGGCGCCATCCAATCGACACCACCGTCACGATCGGCGATGAAGCCATCGAGACTTGTGGCAACGTAGAACCTGACGCGTCCCATGACGACTCCCTGGCGGACGAAGGCGAACCGTCCCGCAGTTTCAGCCGACAATCTCGTCTGGAGCGAAGTTCAATGCAATCTCACGATCCGCAGACGCTGGGCTATCCGAACCGTGGACCGAATTTTGCTGCATTGAGATCGCAAAACGCCTGCGCAGCGTCCCAGGCTCGGCGTCGACCGGATTGGTCGCTCCCATAACTTTCCGGTACTTGGCTATGGCGTCATCGCTCTCCAGCACTTGGACAACGATCGGCCCGGACGACATGAATTTACAAAGGTCGGGGTAGAAAGGTGCTCCCAAATGCTGCTCGTAGAATTCTTGGGCCTGCTCGAAGGTCCAGTGGACCCGCTTTTGGCCAATGATTCGCAGCCCCGCATCTTCGATAACGCGGTTTATGACACCTGTAATGTTGCGTTCTGTGGCATCCGGCTTAATGATCGACAGCGTCCGCTCGATACCCATCTCAGTCCCTCTGAGGCTTGGATTTTACCAATTGTTGCGGCGGGTTATAATGGCGCCCCGGGGACCCAACAAGGTGCGCAGTGCCGCGCCTTGAAGAAACGGGCAGTGGACCACAGCACTTTGTCGGGCAGGAGCGATTGACGAGGCGGGGTATCCCGAACCACATTGAGGCGATTCTAAGAAATCCGAGTGGTCGGCGTACTGGCGCGCAATGTTCGAATTTCGGCCTCCTATTCGTTATATGGGACCTCCATGACTGGCCAACAGCCCGAAATCCAATGGTATATCGCCCGTGAAGGCAAGCAGCACGGGCCCTTGTCGGAAGCAGAGATGCGCACATTCGTCGCGCATGGACACCTGAAGCCGACCGACCTCATTTGGCGTCCCGGCTTCTCCGACTGGCGCACCGCACCCGCCGTCTTCCCGTTCAATTCGCCGGAGGAGACGTCGCAGTCGCCTGCCACTGCCACTGGGAAGCCTGAGCCCACTGGGAAGCCTGAGCCCACTGGGCAGCCCCAGCCGCGCGAGCCTTCCCACGTGCCGCCTCCGGGCGTGGAACGGTCTTTTGAACCCAACCGTATCCATGTGGCAAAAGCGTCGCCCGAGGGCGAGCCTCGGCGGCTGGGGCGTGTCCTCGGCATTGCGCTAGTCGTCCTGCTGCTGGCAGGCGCAGGCACATGGTACTTCACGCAGCAGGGCGGTGTCCCGGGCATAGGTCCGACTGAAATCGCTGATGGGGCCAATGAGACCGACACCAGTGTCAACGAAACCACCACCGCCGCCATTGAGGCGGTCGAAACGCCACAGGCCACCCCGCCGGCCCCGGGGCCAAGCACGATTCCTCCCGAAGTCATCGCGCAGAGCGCGAAAGAACTGGATGCACAGTTTCAGCAGATCGGCCTGTGGAACCTCGTCAAACGCGAATTCCCCGACTGGTATGGGGAGCGCCTTAACGAGGTCGCGAAACTTTCCGCCGAGAAACAGCCCCAAGACGCGATCACCAAGCATATGGCTGAGGCGATCGTGGCGCTGCGGCGTAAGCATGCCGACAAGGCGCTCGCCGCCAGCACCGAGAAGCTGAAAAAAGTCGCGACGGCCTTCCTCGCCAACCTCAATAGCCTGAGCGCGCGAAGCCCACGTGCTTGCTTTGGCTTCATTTCCAAGGGCGAGACGGCTCCGGTCGTGCTCGAGATTTGGCCATCCCCCGAGAAAGGCGCGACGGTCCATGCCCAAGCGGCCGCCATTTTCGAGGCCATCGCGGAAGGCCGCAGGGCTCCGACGACGCACGAGCCCGCCGGCAAGAGCGACTATGAAGTCCTCGTCAAGCAGTTGGCCAAGCTGGGATGGAAAGAGAGCGACCTGCAGATTTTCTCCAATCCGAAGGCGCTAGCCAACCAGCCGCCGCGCCGCGTGTGCCAGATGGTGAAGGACTGGTTCACTGCGCACTTGGCGGTTGAGGACCAGCCTACCCAGGAGCGCCTGCTCGTTGAGACGCTTAAGCCCGTCGTTTCGGGCTGATCCACCGCCATGCTCGAGGCCGCCGTCAAGGTCATCATCACGAGTGTTCTGATTGTGGCTATCGCCGAGGTGGCCAAGCGCAGCTCTTTTTTCGCCGCGGTATTGGCGTCGATCCCGTTGACGTCGGTGCTGGCAATGATCTGGCTCTATCTCGACACCGGCGATGTGGAGAAGGTCGCCACCTTGGCGGGCGGCATTTTCTGGCTGGTTCTTCCGTCGCTGGCGCTGTTCATCGCGCTGCCGTTGTTGCTGCGTGCAGGCTGGCAATTCGCACCGAGCCTTCTCGTTTCCGGTGCGCTGACATTCGGCTGCTACTTAATAATGATCGCGCTTTTGAAGCGGTTCGATATCGCGTTCTGAAAGAGCCGCCGCGCGTGACACTGCAAGCGCGACCCGTTATCCCCTCAGGCCATGCTGCATATCAATGATCTGACATACCGCATCGAGGGGCGGGTCTTGATCGACGGCGCGACCGTGGGGCTGCCGACTGGCCATAAGGTTGGCCTCGTCGGCCGCAACGGCGTCGGCAAGACGACGCTGCTCAAGATCATTTCCGGCGATTTGGCGCCCGACGCCGGCTCGATTACCGTGCCGCGCTCGGCACGCATTGGCCACGTCGCGCAGGAGGCGCCCGGCGGTGATGTCAGCCTGATCGATTGGGTACTGGCGGCCGACACCGAGCGCGCGCAGCTCTTAGACGAGGCTGAGCACGCACATGACGCCCATCGCATCGCCGAGATCCACGAACGCCTAAACGACATCGGCGCCCACGCTGCCCCTGCCCGCGCCGCTCAGATCCTTGCCGGTCTCGGTTTTGATGAGAACGCGCAGCAACGTCCTTGCCGGACACTTTCGGGCGGGTGGCGCATGCGTGTTGCGCTTGCGGCCATTCTCTTCCTCGAACCCGACGTGCTGCTACTCGATGAGCCGACAAACTATCTCGACCTCGAAGGCACGCTATGGCTGGAAAACTATCTGCGCACATATCCCCACACGGTTCTCATCGTCAGCCATGACCGCGATCTGTTGAACGGCGCTGTCAACTCCATCCTCCACCTAGAGCGCGGTAAGCTTACGCTCTACTCCGGCGGCTACGACAACTTCGAGGAAGCACGGCGCGAAAAACAGCGCTTGGAATTGAAGCTCAAGAAAAAGCAGGACGAGGAGCGCCGGCGCATCCAGGCCTTCATTGACCGCTTCAAGGCCAAAGCGACCAAGGCCGCGCAAGCACAGAGCCGAATCAAAGCGCTTGCCAAAATGCAGCCGATCGCGGCGCAGCTTGAAGATCGCGTGGCGCCTTTCCACCTGCCGCAACCGGCAAGGCCACTGGCAAGCCCTTTGCTGCGGCTGGAAGATGCTGCCGTCGGCTACGTGCCAAACAGCCCTGTATTGCAACAACTTAGCCTGCGCATCGACCAGGATGATCGCATCGCCCTGCTGGGCCAGAATGGCAATGGCAAATCGACGTTTGCAAAGCTGATCGCCGGCAAGATCAAGCCGCTTTCCGGGAACGTTTACGGCGCCAAGCGCGTCGACGTCGGCTATTTCGCCCAGCACCAGCTTGACGAGCTTAACCCGCAGGCGACGCCTTACGACTACATACTGAAGCTGATGCCTGATGCGACGGAAGCGCAACGCCGCACGCGGCTGGGCACCTATGGCTTCGGCGCAGACAAAGCGGACACCAAGTGCGCCAACCTGTCTGGCGGCGAGAAGGCGCGGCTCCTACTGGCGCTCGCAAGCTTTCACGGGCCCCACATCTTGATCCTCGACGAGCCATCCAACCATCTCGACGTCGACAGCCGCGAGGCTCTGGTGCATGCACTGACGGAATACGAGGGCGCCCTCATCCTGATCAGTCACGATCGCCACCTCGTCGAAGCGTGCGCCGACCGGTTGTGGATCGTGCGCAACGGCACCGTAACCGCCTATGACGGCGACATCGGCTCCTACCGCGCGGAAATCCTGGCTGAACGCGGCGCAGGAACACGTCAGAGAAGCAAAGCAAACGATCTGGGGACCTCGGCGCGGAAGGCGCGCGCGGACCAGCGCCGCGCTTCCGCTAACCGTCGCGCCGGTCTTGCCCCGTTGAAGAAGGAGATGCAGATGGCCGAGAAAACGGTCGAACGCATCACGGGCGAGATTGCAAAGCTCGACAAGTTGCTAGCGGATCCAACGCTCTATGAGCGTGATGCAGCAGACGCGCAGGCGGTGAACATCGAACGCGGGCAACACGTAAAGCGATTGGCGGAGGCGGAAGAAGCGTGGCTCTTAGCCAGCGAGGCCTACGAGCGGGCCACTCATGAGTCCTCCAGCGCGCAAGAGATATAGGACTCTTGGGCTTATGCACACCTTAAGTGATTTCACGGATCGAGATAAATGGCGCGCGCCCACTTGGTGTATCACCTTTTTCGGCGGGAGCTGGCGGCCCGGTCAAGCGGGGACCGTGTCCGAATGCCAGAGGGTTGTTCGGGTCAAGCAAGCCAGCTCTCACCTTTTCCTTTTACAGCTGACCCTAAATTTTCCGCTCGCCCTTAGGTGCGAATTTCCAGCGGCCGCCCGCGATCGGGCGATAGCGTTCCACGTTACGCAAGAAGACATACACCCAGGCAGGCAACGCGCTTCCATTTGCGAGCAAGACTTGGCGTTCAAGTCGCGCATACTCGTTCTGGTCGTGATCTCCAGGAATAAGACCCTCGTAGTCATCGAGCCAACGCAGCGTGATGTGCGGATTGGCTAGTGCGATCAACTCACCATGAACGATGTGGCCGGGATCGCCGCTCTCGATGAGACCGGGATAGCGTCCAAGGTTATAGAGCTGCGCACCGTGCATGGTCGCCGCGCCGAGACTAATGCCTTCACACTGCAGCCGATCGCGTTGCGCCTTGCCCATCGCCCCAATGGCTGCCGACATGAGCGTGCCATAGACGAAGAGGTGGCCGACACCTGTGTTCATTCTAGTCATTTTGCGCCTGTGCCCCCGACGGGCATCGTAACATCTCCGTTTGGCGCCGCGTACTCTCAGGCAACCCTCAAGGAGGACGATCCATGTCTCGTAACCGCACTATCCTACGTGCTGTCGCCTCCGGTTTCGGCGTCGCACTTGCGGCGATCGCGCTGTTGGACGTTACGTCAGCCAGGGCCGCCGCGCCTCCCGTCTACACCGGCATCGTCAAGGGCGTGGCAGTCGGCGGCTATGACCCGGTTGCCTTTTTCACCGACGGCAAACCCGTAAAGGGCAACAAGGATCTGACGACAGGTTACGACGGCGCCACATGGCGTTTTGCGAGTGCGGCGAACCGAGATGCATTCAAGGCCGCCCCGACAAAATACGCGCCGCAATATGGTGGCTATTGCGCGTACGCGGTATCCAAGGGCTCCACCGCCAAGGGCGACCCGCAAGCGTGGACAGTTCACGACGGCAAGCTCTACCTCAACTACAACAAGAACGTGCGCGCCATGTGGGCGAAGGACATCCCCGGCAACGTGAAGAAGGGCGATGCCAATTGGCCAGCGGTCTTAGAGAAATAGCAGCGCTTAGCCAGCGATCTTGGTGAAGTCGGCGACGTTGAGGGTGGCGGCGCGGATTTCCGAGAGCATGCGAAGGCGGTTCTCGCGCAGCTTGGAATCATCGACATTGACCGTGACGTGATCGAAGAACGCATCGACGGGTGCGCGAAGCTCGGCAAGCGCGCGCATGGCGCCGGCAAAATTTTCCACTTCGATCGCGGCCTCGGTGTCCTGCTTCACGCTTTCGATGGCCGCGGCAAGTGCCAGCTCTTCCTTATCCTTGAGAAGGGCAACCTCGTAGGTGCCGGCGTAGCTCGTCTTATCCTTTTTCTCTTCAATCGAAAGGATGTTTTGCGCGCGCTTGACGCCGGTGAGCAGGTTGGCGCCGTCATCAGTTTGCAGGAATTCACCGAGTGCGTCGACGCGCTTGACGATAAGCGCGAGGTCATCCTGGCCGCCGAGCGAAAAGACGGCATCGATAAGGTCGTGACGCGCACCTTTGTCGCGCAGGTGGACTTTGAGGCGGTCAGCGAAGAAGGAGAGGAGGTCTACGACTTCAGTATGAACTTGCTGCCCGTTCCAGTTCGTGAGGCCAATGCCGATCGCTCGGATTGATTGGTCGACCAGCTTTATGGCAGCCTCTGCCGTGGAGACCAGCGGCATTCGCAGATCATTTTCCAACACAATTCTGATTACACCCAGCGCCGCGCGGCGAAGCTGATAAGGATCGCCCGAGCCCGTCGGCTTTTCATCGATCGCCCAGAAGCCAACGAGCGTATCGAGCTTGTCGGCGAGCGCGACCGCGAGGGAAACCGCGTCGCCCTCGTCCTCTTTCGGCACGATGTCCGTTGGGCCTTTCGGCTTGTAGTGCAGCTCGAGCGCGCGCGCGATTTCGGGCTTGGTCCCGGCGGCTTCC
>JAUWCP010000151.1 GCA_030609245.1 Hyphomicrobium sp. | reverse complement strand
CCGTTGAGGAGCGTCGCCGCAGCGGCCGCGAATTGCAGTGGAGCCACCGCAATTCCGTGACCGTATGACGTCGTGATGATCTCAGACTCTTGCCACTGATCGGGAACTTGCGGGGCGGCGACCGGCCCGATTTCGGTCTTGATGGGATCGAGGAGCCGCAGCCTTTCCAGAAATTCACGCGATCGCTGCGGCCCGGCCTCGAGCGCCAACACCCCGGCACCGACATTCGACGACCGAATAAATATCTCAGCCACCGAAAGCGGCCGGCCTGCGGGATGCAAATCGCGGATGGTGAAGCGGCCTACAGTGAGCGGCTCGCGCACGTCGACCAGCGTGTCAAGAGAGACGACGGCATTGTCGAGCGCCATCGCAACAGTGACCATCTTGAAGACAGACCCCAGCTCGAATGTGCTGCTGGCGACCTTGTCGATGCGTGCGGGATCGAGGCTCATGACCGGCCGTGCCGGATCGACATCGGGAAGAGATGCGGAAGCCAAGACCTCGCCGGTATCGATGTCGAGCACGATGCCGGCGGCCCCGCGCGCGCCGAACCGGTTTAGCGCCGTGGCAAGCTCTTCCTCCACTGCGTATTGCACGCCAATATCGATCGAAAGGCGCGCGGGTGCGCGCTCGGCCAACGTCGCCCCGTATACGGCTTCAACACCGACCACCTCATCGAGATAGCGCTCAAAGCCCGCAACACCCTTGTTGTCGATGTTGACGTGACCCAGCACATGTCCGGCGAGTGCACCACCTGGATAAGCGCGCTGCAGTTCGCGGCGAAATGCGAGCCCAGGCAGCCCGAGGTTGTGAATACGCTGCGCCGTCTTGGGCGACAGGCCGCGTCGGATCCAAATAAAGCGGCGGTGGCGGTCGGAAAGGTTTTTGCGCAGCTCAACCTGATTGAGGTCGGGAAAAATGGACGCCAGCTTTTCGACCACCTCGTCGCGATCGATCACACGTGCGGGGTCGGCAAACAGTGACTGCGCCTCGACGTCGGTCGCAAGCAAGTGGCCGTGACGATCAACGATATCGGGTCGCGCGAAACTCTCCGCGATGGTGGCATTGAGCGAAGAAGTAACTTGAAACTGGCTCGACAGCGCGAGGCGGACGAGTTGTCCGGCAACCGCCATGAAGGCTACTGCTATGGCCAAGCTAGCAACTAACATGCGCAGCCTGCCGCTCGCCACGGCGTCACCCAACTTGCCCTGAGGCCGCCGCGCAGGCTTGCCTCCCAGGGGTGTGATGGTAATGGCGCGCTCCATGTTACTCGCCTCTCCAGGCGCGCGCGGTACGTTGAGCGGTGTCAGAGAACACGTCCGCCATAGCTTCGGCCGGCACGGCGAACAACTGGCGCTCGGTTGCCGGACGAAGTCCTTGTGCTCGGGCTAAGGGCTCGATGCGTTCTGGCCGGCCAAGATGCGCGCGCTCCGCCTTCAGCACGGCAATGTCGCGGCGCGCTATTTTTATGGCGCGCTCCTTAGCTTGGACACGCCGCTCCAGCTGTCGCGTGTCGTAGTTGATGCCATAAAGTGCAAATGCGCTTGTGAGCGCGATGGCAAGGGCAGCAAGAATGTGCAGACGCATCGGCGGCGGCCCTCCCGCACGCGGGGTTACTATTGCTCGATCGAGGGCAAGCCCAGCTGCACCATATCAAGAGGCCATGCGGGGGCTTCCGTGCGGACAGCGGCCCTCAAGCGTGCCGATCTGGCGCGCGGGTTCACCTCGAGTTCTCCTTTAGAAGGAGTTAACGGACCCGGGTTAAGAATATGAAAACTTGATAGTTCTAATTTTATGGATTGCTCCGGCAGGTGGCGCGAACCCCTGATTTTCTTGCCCGAGCGGGCGCTCAAAAAGCGCTTCACAATGCGGTCTTCGAGTGAGTGAAACGTGACCGCCACCAGCCGTCCGCCTGGCTTCAAGCACCGCTCGGCTGCACTCAGACCTTGCGCCAGCTCGCCAAGCTCATCGTTCACGTAGATACGCAGGGCCTGGAAAGTGCGCGTCGCGGGATGGCGGCCGGCGACCTTGCGCCCGCCGAACACGCTTGAGACGACTTCGGCCAGCGCGCGTGTCGTTTGTAACGGCGCCTTGGCACGCGCAGCGACAATGGCACGCGCGATCGCACGCGAGCGGCGCTCCTCGCCAAAAATGTAGATGATGCGAGCGAGCGTTTCCTCATCGGTTACGTTGACGATGTCGGCCGCGGAACGCCCTTCTGACGACATGCGCATATCGAGTGGGCCGTCCGACTGAAACGAGAATCCGCGCTCAGGATCATCGAGTTGCATGGAGGAAACGCCAACGTCGAGTACGACGCCATCGACGAGATCGAAACCTCGTGCTTCGGCGACGGCATCAATCGTACTGAATTGCGCCTCAACAAGGGTCAGCCGATCATCAAATTTCGCGCAGATCGCTTGCGCGTTCTCAATCGCCCTCGGATCGCGGTCGAGCGCCAGGAGGCGGCAGTCGGCCGCCTCTAGAATCGCACGCGTGTAGCCGCCTGCGCCAAATGTCCCATCGATGTAGATTTCCCCGTCTTTTGGGGACAGGCTTTCCAGGACTTCGGAAAGCAGCACGGGGATGTGGCGCGAACACTCCGGCTCAGTGGAAGAGATCCCTGGCCGCCTGCGCCGCCCAATCATCCCCGTGCTCCTTCATCACCGCCCTCCTCCGGGGAGGAATGGCGGTTCCCCGCGCTGAAGAGCTTCCGAGTGTGCTGAACTTTTTCCCGCGCGCGCTCGCGCCGTTTGGCGAAGCGGCCCGGCTCCCACATTTGAAACTTGTCGCCAAGGCCGACAAATGTGACCTGGGTTGTGAGCCCGGCGTGCGCACGAAGACTTTCAGGAAGGCTGATGCGGCCGTCCCCATCGAGGCCGAGAACTTGGACGTCGCCGTAGAGCGCGACAGAGAGCTCATCTCGCTCATCCGAATAGTCCGGCAGGCCCGATAGAAGCCCGTCGATCTTTTTTGCAAGTCTCTCGCCGCCTGCATCGAGCGCCGGAGCATCGAGAGAAGGGTAGCAGTAGAGCCCTCCGACGCTTCCATGCGCATAGCCGTCGCGCTCAAGCACGGCGCGAAATGGTGCCGGGATCGAAACCCGGCCCTTGGCGTCGATCTTGTTTGTGAATGTCGAGACAAATCGGTTCATCCCCTATTCGAAGCCTCGCCCACAACTCCAAAACCAAACGCTGAAAAAACTAACTGCCCTCGCACCGGCAGGCCGTGGCGGTCGCTCGTTACCTCGAGCCCTCTCTTCAAGGCCGGCGCCCAGCCACGGAACCCTGCCCGGTGCGAATGGGCATATATGGGATGCCATGGGAAAAGCTGGTCGTCAATGGTTTATTAACTAAAATCTGTGGGCTGGAACGCCGATTTGGGGCCGCGGTGGGCGCTAGCGGTCCCCCAACAAGCACGCACTCATCACCGCCAGGTCCGGTGATGGATCTGCAACGTGACTCATAGATTCGAGTTGTTGGGAGCGTTCTGGCCGGACAACTATGCTGCCTCGCAGCTAAACAAATAACGGGGCCAGGGACTGGTTGTCTCGCAGCTCAATGAGAGACAATGGCGAGGCTTGCGCGAACAACTGTTCTGAGTGCGGTGCTGATTGCGTGCCTCGGCATGCTCTGCGAGAGCGCGTCGGCCCGATTGGCCTATCGAATCGCCGTTTCCGCGCCAGGCCAGCCGCCGACGCTGCTTTACGCCGAGGAATACGGCGAGGGGCCCACCCTTGTGTTGCTGCATGGCCTTGGCGCGTCGACCTTTACCTGGCGCCACGTCCTGCCGGCGCTCGCACGCGACCATCGTGTCATCGCGGTGGACCTCAAAGGCTTCGGGCGCTCCGAAAAACCTTTGGACCAAAGCTATTCAGCAGCAGATCAGGCCGCCCTTGTCGCCGCCTTCATTCGCAAGCGCGCGCTTTTCGACATTACGCTCATTGGGCACTCGTTCGGCGGAACAGTAGCCTTGTTGACTGCGCTAAAGCTCGATCACGGGCCGAACCGCATCGATCGCCTCGTCGTCATCGATGCCCCGGCGCTCAAGCAAAACTTCCCAGGTGTTGCCAAACTCATCCGCACGCCCGGCCTACCTTACGCAGTTATGTCCGCGACGGCGCCAGAATTGATCGCACGGCTGCTTCTTGGATACGTTCGCGCGCCCGGCCGGGATGCCTCCGAAGCCGACATCCAAGGTTACGCGGAGCCCTTTTATGACGTTGGCAGCCGCCACGCCTTCGTCGCGACAGCCCAGGCGATCCTCGATGCCAACAAACGCGGGATGGGTGCGCACTATCGTACAATCCAGGAGCCGACGCTGCTCGTATGGTGCCGTCGCGATCGCATCGTACCGCTCGCAACGGGCCGCCGGCTTAAGCGGCTCTTGCCGAACGCTGAACTCGCGGTCCTAAATCGGTGCAATCATCTTCCCCAAGACGAGGTGCCCAAAGCGCTCCTCGCCACGCTGCAATCTTTCCTGGAATTCTGAGTTAAGTTACGGCAAGTGACTGGATAGGGAGGAAGGCTCAATGGCTGACGTGCGCGCCATGTGCGCCATTGGCCAGCGCGGCCAGCTTGGCCTCGGCGGCCAAATGCCTTGGGAGGGCGCAACGGGGCCCGAGTACAAGGCCGACGTTGCGCGCTTCTGGAAAGCCACTCGCGGCCACGTCCTGCTCGCGGGCCCGCTCACGTATCACTCGATCCCAGAGTTTGCTCACGCAGAGCGCACGATTGTAAAATTGCGCTCTTATATGGATCCGCACGAAACGATCGCGCGGTTTGGCAACCGAGTCATCTTCATTGGCGGTGGGCCGCCCGTGTGGGATGTTTACGCACCCCTCATTCAGCACTGGGATATCACTCGGCTACCCTACGACGGCGATGCCGACCGTTGGTTTAATCCGGCCTGGGTCATCTCCGCAAAGAGTGCGTAAGTGCGTGCGCTGGTGCCCTACCAGCCCGCGCGATAACGGCGATGGCGGTAACCGCGGGGATAGTAGGTACCGGCAGGCCCATAGATGTAGCCCCGCCCATAGATGTAGCCACCCCGCGGATAATAGCGCCCGAAGATGCGGCGCGGGGGCGGATAATATCTTACTGGCGGGGGCACCACGACAACGACCGGCAGCGGTGTATTTTGACGCGCATAGAGCGGCGCGTAATCGCGATACCAGCGATAGGAGTGACGCCATCCGACCGGCGCTACGAGGCCCCGGCTGTAGCCACCTCTTGAATGCGAGTAGAGTGAGCCGCCCGCAAACGCGATGCTAGAACCGAAGTGCAACGTCGCCAATGCCGACGCCGCGCAGACAAACGCTAAGAAAGCTGTACGCATAACAATCTCCACCAAGCCCTACCGTCGCAGAGTAGCCACCAAGGCTTACAAGCCAATTGCAGCCTAAGACCAAATTGGCAGTCAGCGGTATTATGCTTTAGCAATTCTTCACGCGTGACCGAGAACGCGACGCCCCGCTCAAAGAAGCGCTCGCCGCATCGAGATTTGACGGTTGCCGGAGACGGCACAGTCAAGAAGTAGGCCCGCTCGGAGAGATCCGGGGTTCACCGTGCTGCATAATGTCCGCTTTTGGGGGTAAAGCGGACATATCTGACGCAAGCGGAAATGTCCGCTTTTGACCCTGGCTGCGTGAAAACGCTTTGGCTGCTATGATTCTCCTTGCGATTTGCGGGGGGATTTGATGAAGCGCTTCATTGCAGGGGCCGATCGCGGACAATCGACGCTGTTGCCCGAATGCCTGGACGACTGGATCGATGAGAACAATCCAGTTCGTGTGATTGATGCTTTCGTCGATGCGCTCGACTTGGCCAATCTCGGGTTCATTGGCGTGGAACCTGCAGCGACGGGTCGGCCCGCCTATCATCCCTCGGTGCTGTTGAAACTCTACATCTATGGCTATCTCAATCGTGTGCAATCGAGCCGGCGATTGGAACGCGAGGCTGGCCGCAATCTGGAGGTGATGTGGCTGCTGGGCCGCCTTGTCCCAGATGACAAGGT
>JAUWCP010000070.1 GCA_030609245.1 Hyphomicrobium sp. | reverse complement strand
CACCAATAAGCGGTGAGCGCTGGACGGCGGGCAAAGCCGCGCTTGGGTCCTGCGCCAGGTGCGCCTCGGCCCCACCGAGTTCCGTCTTCTGGAATTTCTCATGGAAAGCTCCGGTCGCGTGCTGTCGCGCGCGCAGCTCCTCGACGGGGTGTGGGGGCGTGATGCTTTTGTCGACGAGCGCACGGTCGATGTGCACATCGGCCGTCTGCGCAAGGCGCTGATCCGTGGCAACGAGCATGATCCCATCCGCACCGTGCGCAGCGCTGGCTCTGTGTTTGGCGGCTCGACCGACGGCTGACCTTTGACCCTCTTGTCGACGTTCGGCCTCAACGAAACGGGATTTATCCGGTGAGTGCCGTCGTCTCGGCACCGATGAAAAAGAAAGACCGGACACCTCTTTGAGGTGTCCGGTCTTCTCCCCCGCTGCCGTTGTCGTTTCCGACACGGCCAACTCTTAATCTATCAGGACTGTGCAGGCTCCTTGCTCTCGGTGGCCGGCGCGAGTGCGGCTTGCGCCGGCTCGGCAACCCCGCGCTCGCGACGCCGCGTTTGTGGCGGCTGGAACGCCCGGCGTGCGTGAAATTCGCAGTAGGGCCGGCCTGGAACTTTGTTTTTGCCGCAGAAGTGGAATTCGGTGTTCTGCGGGTCGCCGATCGGCCAGCGGCACGTGGCCTCGGTCAGCGTTTGAATGGATTTGCGCTCCGCAACCGGGATGACCAATTCCTCCGTCGGTGGCAAATAGACGTTGGTCTCCGCGTTATAGAGCGCGCGTAGAGCTGGATTTCCGATTGTCGCATAACGCGACTTTGCCATGCGCTTGGCGGCCATGCGCTGGCGCGGGCGGTGGCTTTTCATGCGAGAAGTCGTGGCGCGACCAGAAAGGCCAAGTCTGTGCACTTTGCCAATCACCGCGTTGCGGGTGACACTGCCAAGGCGTCCGGCAATTTGGCTTGCGCTCAAGCCCTCGGCCCAGAGCTTTTTCAGAAGGTCCACTCGATCATCCGTCCAAGCCATCTATTTGCTCCTGAACATCGGGCGAGCACGCGATCTGGCGCACGCCGATTGACATTCGGTGCAGACAAGGGATTTGCGCGGACGGGCATACGAGACGCCACGAACGCGAAATACCGCCGGCCTGACCGGTCTACGGACGCTGAACTGGATGGAACGCAAAGAGACTGGAACGCACCTTACGCTGGGGAGCGAACAGCTCCGTCCGGTGCGCTTCGGGCTACGCGACGAGAGCGGCGACTGATGCCACATCTCGGGGCCCGATGAGGCCAACGTACAACAGCTTGAATTGAACCTACAAGATCAGGGACCTGGGAGGGGCTTCTTTGCCTGGGATTGGTGATATATTCGCAACGTGCAACCTCAAGAGTCCCTGTCTTTCTGGTCGACATGATTTCGCGAGGTCGTAAATCGCAGCCCGCGGAGGTGTTATACAACCTTTCAACCCGTGCGCCGCAAACAAGACGTCGATGTGCGGGCCAATTGCCGGTGACAGAGCTATTTTGGGCCTGTGGCCGTGCGTTGACAGCCCCCCCGGTGCGCGCGTATCACCAACGGCTTGAGGGCCGCCGAGCAGGGCGGCTCTTTTAATTTTCTTACGATTTTCCGCTGCATAGGGATGGGCACCGATGTCTGCTTCCTTGGCGGCTTCGGAGCCCAAAACGAAGGCCGCCCCTACAAACAGCCTGTCGCCGGCCGTGATGGCGACTTACGCACGCCACGATCTCGTCTTTGAGCGGGGTGAGGGCGCTTGGCTTATCACCAGCGCGGGCGACCGCTATCTCGACTTTGGCTCTGGGATCGCCGTGAACGTGCTGGGCCATGCCCACCCGCGCCTCGTTGCCGCCCTCACTGAGCAGGCCGAGAAGCTTTGGCACACGTCGAACCTTTATCGGGTCGCCGGCCAGGAACGGCTTGCCGAACGCCTCGCCGCAGCGACTTTTGCCGATCGGGCTTTCTTCTGCAACTCGGGCGCGGAGGCTTGCGAGGCCGCAATCAAGACCGCGCGGCGCTATCACTACGTTTCCGGCCATCCTGAGCGCTGGCGCATCATCACGTTTGAGGGTGCGTTTCACGGCCGTACGCTTGCCACCATTTCGGCCGGCGGCAACGCAAAGCACCTGGAAGGTTTCGGTCCGCCGACCGAGGGGTTCGACCATGTGCCCTTCGCCGATATTGCGGCCGTGGAGCAAGCGGCCGGGCCTGAGACGGGCGCCATCATGATCGAGCCCCTCCAGGGCGAGGGTGGCATCAACGTCGCTCCGGCCGAGTTCCTGCGCGGCCTGCGTGAGCTGTGCGATCAGCAAGGCTTGCTCTTGATCCTCGACGAAGTGCAATCGGGCATGGGCCGCACCGGCAAACTCTTCGCGCATGAATGGGCCGGCGTCAGGCCTGACCTGATGGCCATCGCCAAAGGGATTGGTGGCGGCTTTCCGCTCGGGGTTCTGCTGGCCACCGAGGAGGCCGCTGGAGGCCTGACGGCCGGCACGCACGGGTCGACCTTCGGGGGCAATCCGCTCGCCACCGCTGTCGGCAATGCTGTGCTCGATGTCGTGCTGGAGGCGGGCTTCCTTGACGCGGTGCAGGGAAAAGCACTCCGATTGAAGCAAATTCTCGCCGGAATCGCCGATCAGCACGCCGACCTCGTGGAGGAGGTTCGCGGCCAGGGGCTAATCATGGGCCTCAAGCTCAAGAATGTGCAGGTGGCCGACCTTGTTAAGGCATCCGTCAATGAAAACCTGCTCGTCGTGGGCGCCGCGGACAATGTTGTTCGTCTCCTTCCGCCCCTCAATATCAAGGACGAGGACATTGCGGAGGCCGGCGAGCGGCTGTCGCGTGCCCTCGACCGCGCGGCGAGCGCCGCATCTTGACCCTCGTTTCCACTAGAGCCGGTCGGACCACTATGGCCCCAACAACGCAACTTTCATCGCTGCCAAGGCATTTTCTCGATATCGATGCGCTCGATGCCGAGACCCTGCGCCATATCGTCGATACGACGCACGCTATGAAGCGCGCTGGCAAGCGCGTGGCGGCAAAGATGAAGCCCGACGGTATCGACGATGCTGTTCTTGTGATGATCTTTGAGAAGCCGTCGACACGCACGCGTATTTCTTTCGATGTTGCCATGCGCCAGCTCGGCGGCCAGACGCTATCGCTCAACCATACCGACCTTCAGATCGGGCGCGGCGAGTCGATTGCCGATACCGCACGCGTGCTGTCGCGTTATGTCGATGCCATCTTGATCCGCGCTAACGCGCACTCGACCTTGATCGAGCTTGCGCGTCACGCGACAGTTCCCGTGATCAACGGGCTCACCGACAGGAGCCATCCCTGCCAGGTCATTGCCGATATCGCTACGTTCGAGGAGCGCTTAGGCCCCATCAAGGGTCGGCTGATCGCGTGGGTGGGGGATGGAAACAACGTGGCCGCTTCATGGATGCATGCCGCGGTGCGCTTTGGTTTTGAGCTTCGCATCGCGTGCCCCGACGAGCTGGCTCCAAAGCAAGAAGTTATCGACTGGGTGGCGCGGGAGAAGGGCGCTGTGTCTATCGGAAGCGATGCCGCGCTAGCGGCGCGCGGCGCCGACTGCGTCGTGACAGACACTTGGGTGTCGATGGGGCAGACCGACGCGGAGTGGCGCAAGAAGATCTTGAAGCCCTTTGCCGTCGATTCCCAGCTGATGAGCCAAGCAGCGCCGGGTGCAATCTTCATGCATTGCCTTCCTGCCTATCGCGGCCACGAGGTGTCCGCTGACGTCATCGATGGCCCGCAATCAGTTGTGTTCGATGAGGCCGAAAATCGTCTTCACGCACAAAAGGCCATTCTCGCTTGGTGCCTCGGAGCAGGTTAGATGACCGACGCCGCTGCCACAGAGCGGATTGGGGATACTCTGCGCGACGACATCGTGCTCCCCTTCCGCACCGAACGCTCAGGCGTTATTGGCCGGGTCGTGCGGCTCGGTCCAGCCATCGACACCATCCTTTCTCGCCACGATGCGCCCGAACCTGTCTCACACACTTTGGGTGAGGCGGTGGCGCTCACGGTCATGTTGGGCACGTCCTTAAAATTCGCCGGCAAGCTGACACTGCAAACTAAGACGGACGGTCTGCTCGACTTTATCGTCGTCAATTTCGAGACGCCCGGTCGCGTGCGCGCCTACGTTCGATACGACAAGGCACGTCTTGGCGCGATTAGCAGCGAAAGCGCCAGCGTAGATCAAGGCACGTTTATAGGTTCGGGCTACCTTGCCATGACTATCGATCCTGGCGACGACATGGATCGCTATCAGGGCATCGTGGCGCTCGACGGCGAAAGCCTGGGCGAGGCAGCGCTCACCTATTTTCGCCAATCCGAGCAGTTGCCGACGTTTCTGCGCCTAGCGGTGGCTCAACACTACGTGGCCGGCGAGAACGGCGATCCGGGCCAGTGGCGCTGGCGCGCGGGCGGCCTCATGATCCAGAACCTGGCTGGAGATGGCGGCAAGCCGCGCGCGCCCGTCGATGAAGAGGCCGACGAACAGCGCCTACCTGGCGAGGACGATGATGACTGGGAGCGAGCCCGCATTCTCGCTGCGACGGTGGAAGACCACGAATTGCTTGACCCCACGCTGTCGCCGGAGCGGCTGCTCTTTCGGTTGTTTCACGAGGAAGGTGTGCGTGCACTGCGACCCACACCGGTTGAGGCTTACTGCCGCTGCTCGCGCAAGCGCGTCGAAGGATTCTTGCGCAGCTTCAGAGTGGACGATCTTGCCAACATGCACGAAGCGGACGGTAGCGTGAGCGTCACGTGCGAGTTCTGCACTGCTACGTATCGCTTCCGTCCAGACGAGCTCGAATAAGCACGCGCTAGTTTCCGCCGGCCGATTTGAGATAGCTAATGATCTTTTGGCGCTCGTCCTCTACGTCGATGCCGCCAAAAGGCCTCATGGCGTTCCCATGGACGACCTGGTCGGGGTCAGCAATAAACCTGTCGAGGTACTGCTCATCCCAAACAATGCCGGACTGTCGCATGGCGGAGGAGGAGTCTTAGCCGCTTACTGTGCCGGCTTTCTTGCCGACAATGCCATAGAGGCTAGGGCCGAGCCGGTTATCGCCTTCTTTGATCGAGTGGCAGGTACGGCAAGCGTTGTTGTATGCGATTTGGCCGGCGTCAGGAGATGTTTGGGCATGAGCTGGCGACAACGTGGCAATTAGGACGGCTGCTGCAAAGCTTGAATATAGGAGGGCTAGGGAGCGCATTGGAAAACTCCTAATTTTCGGCCCAATCAGCGAGACGCGTGAGAAAGCCTGAGCATTTTTCGATCTGATCCTTGGCGATCCATTCATCTGCCGTATGCGCTTGCGCAATGTCACCAGGCCCGATGACGACGGACGGCGAACCACCATCCTGAAACAAGCCGGCCTCGGTCGCGTATGAAGCGGCGTACGTCTCATTTTGGCCGGCCAAACTGAGGGCAAGCGCGACGGCCTCCGAGTTGGCGCCGGCCGCAAACGATGGCACCTGGTTGGCTATAGTGACGTCAATTCGTGCCTCTGGCGCGACGTGCTGCAGTTCCGGCAAGCACTCCCGCGCGACGAAGGCGCGCACGCGTTGATCTATCGTGTTGGCGTCGACGCCAGGCAGTGCGCGCAGATCGAAATCGACGCTGCACGAGACAGGAACGATGTTCGTTGCCGTTCCACCGTTGATACGGACGACCTGAAGCGTGGCGTAGGGCGGATCGAAGCGCTCGTTGCGCGGCGCGACCATGAGCTCCTTTTCAATCAGGCGCAGCTCGTTCAGCAAGGCGCCCGCCGCGGTGATGGCATTGGCACCTAAGTGCGCCATGCTTGAGTGCGCCGCGCGGCCTTCGATTTCCACGTGCCAGCGCACCGGCCCCTTGTGGGCGTCGACGACGCTCATAGAAGTTGGTTCGCCGATGATCACAACACGCGGCTTGATAAGGCTGTGGCCGAACTCAGCGATCATGGGACGCACGCCAAGGCACCCGATTTCTTCGTCGTAGGAAAACGCAATATGGATTGGAACTTTGAGCTTCCGGCGCTGAAAGTCGGGCACCGCGGCCAAAGCGCAAGCGAGAAAGCTCTTCATGTCGGCAGTGCCGCGACCATAGAGCCGTCCGTTGCGCTCTGCGAGCATGAAGGGATCGCTGGTCCAGTTCTGCCCTTCAACCGGGACAACGTCTGTGTGACCCGAGAGCGCGACGCCTGGTACGTTGGCCGGTCCAATTGTCGCAAAAAGGTTGGCCTTGCTGCTCTCTGAGTTGAACACGAGCCGGCTGGCGACTCCGCGCTGCGCCAGATAGTCCTCCACAAAGCGCACGAGCACCATGTTGCTCTTGTGGCTCGTCGTATCGAAGTTGACGAGCCGCGCTAGAAGCTCGGTTGCGGAATAGTTGGGCCCTTTCATTGGTGTCCTCGCCCAGTGCGATTTGCGAATGTTACTAGTTCATGCTCCGCACGGCAAAGGGGCAGTCGAGCGAGAAGGCCGGAATGGCGACATCGAATAGCGCGCCGCTCTCGTCCTCCATCTGATAGCTGCCGACCATAATGCCGGACGGCGTGCTCAGCGGGCAACCCGACGTATAGCTGAAGGAGCCGCCAGGTACGATGACCGGCTGCTCGCCCACAACACCGGGTCCACGCACCTCCTCGGTGTTTCCCTGCCCATCAGTGATGCGCCACACGCGCGAGCGTAGCTGCACGGCTTTTTCGGTCTCGTTTGTGATCTCAATGGTGTAGGCCCAGAAGAACTCGCTGTCTTCCGGCGACGATTGGTCGTCGAGATACTGTGGGGTGACGTTGATGCGGATACCGCAGGTCACAGATTCATACATGCCGGCATGGTCCCCTGCGGTGTCGACGGAGGTGGCGCGGGTGGATTGTATTCGGCCCGCTGACGCGGTCAATGTTGCACATTTAGCAAGATTGTTGAGCCGTTACGGGCAGCCTCGAGGCCTGTTCCCAGGTCGGCGGCAAGATCCTCAAATGCTTCGAGCCCTACCGAAAGGCGTAGCATACCGTCGCTGATACCAAGCTCGGCACGCGCTTCGGGGCCAATGCGGTAGTGTGTCGTGGTCGCGGGATGCGTCACCAGGCTTTTGGTGTCACCAAGGTTGTTGGACAGCTTGATGAGCCGCAAAGCGTTTTGGAAACGGAAGGCTGCGGCTTTTCCGCCGGCCACCTCGAACGTCACGATCTGCCCGCCCCCAGTCATCTGTCGGCGCGCAATGTCGGCCTGCGGGTGGTCGGAGTGTCCACAATAGAGCACGCGCGTCACGCCGTTATGAGCGATGAGATAATCGGCAACTTTTGTCGCCGTCGCCGTCTGCGCTTGCACCCGCACGGGCATCGTCTCCAGGCCCTTGAGCATGACCCACGCATTAAACGGGCTCATGGTCGGTCCGGTCTGGCGCAAGTACTCTTGCAGATGGTTATTCACGTAGTCGGCACTGCCGAGCACGGCCCCGCCCAAGCACCGCCCCTGGCCGTCTATATGCTTCGTCGCCGAGTAGACGACAACGTCTGCCCCGTGCTCTAGCGGGCGCTGAAGCATCGGCGTGGCGAATACGTTGTCGACGACGACGAGAGCGCCGGCGTCCTTGGCAAGGCGCGAGACGGCCGCAATATCGATGAGTTCGAGTGTTGGGTTTGCCGGCGTTTCGAAGAAGAACATTTTGGTATTGGGACGCACGGCCTTCTGCCAGGCATCCAAGTCGCGTCCGTCGACCAGAGTGGACGCAATGCCGTAGCGCGGGCACAACGTCTCTATGATATAGCGGCAGGCGCCGAATAGCGCGCGCGCTGACACGATGTGGTCACCGGCCTTGAGGTAGGAGAGCAGCGCGGCGTTCACTGCAGCCATGCCGGTCGCGGTTGCGCGCGCTTCTTGCGCCCCTTCCAGCAAGCGAATGCGCTCCTCGAACATTGTGACCGTAGGATTGCCGAACCGGCTATACTGATAGCCAGGGTCCTCGTTCTTGAAGCGTGCCTCGGCCTGCTCGGCGCAGTCGTAGACAAAACCCTGCGTGAGGAAGAGTGCTTCAGATGTCTCGCCGAATTGCGAGCGCTGCGTGCCGCCGTGCACGAGCTAAGTTTGGGGTGCCCAGCCGGCCGATTTATCGGCTTGATCGTCTTTGCTCGCCATACGCAGTCCTTAAGGGTGCTTCGTCCATTAAAAATCCCGGCTCGCCTCGCGCCGCTCGTTCATAAGCCGACGCAGGAGAAACCGGGGTGCGCTCGGCCATTTTAGCGACTTAGTTTAACGTGGCGGCAAGCCGGCCGGCCAAATGACCACGAGGATGTGTCGGGGATTATCCCCGCAGGGTGCTTGGCGTCAAGGGCTGGTTGCTCTAGAGCAAGATCGTTCTTGATGGAATCACTCGCCAAGCCCGGGAGGTCTCCATCAGATAAGTGAATCTTACTCTAAATCAAAAGTGTAGAGACTGATTCACGTTTCACTTGGAACGGCTCAAGTGCGTCCAAGTGAAACGATCAGGCTCTAGAGCGGCGAGGGCGTGCATGTCGGGGAAGGGCTGGAGCGCGAAAAGGGATCGGGGTCGATGGCAAAGCCTCAGGCGAAAGCGGCAAGAGCTACAATACGTCCTGCACGGACGGGCATCCTGCCGTCGCAGGCGATCCAACGCCTCATCGACGCCGGTGAGGTGAAGCTCGCTGAGCCGCTTCTGCCTAATCAATTGCAGCCCGCGAGCCTCGATTTGCGCCTCGGTACCATAGCCTACCGGGTGCGGGCGAGCTTCCTTCCGGGCCCCAATGAAAAAGTCTCTGACAAGCTTAACGATCTGCAGCTCCACACCATTAGCCTGTCGCAAGGGGCGGTGCTCGAGACCGGGTGCGTCTACGTTGTGCCGTTGTTGGAAAGCGTTGCCCTTGCGAGCGACGTATCGGCCGCCACCAACCCAAAGAGTTCCACCGGCCGCCTCGACGTCTTTACACGTGTCATCGCCGATGGCGTCTCCTCCTTCGATCAGATCCCGGCCGGATACAGTGGACCGCTATTCGCCGAGATTTGCCCGCAGACGTTTCCCGTCGTTTTGCGCAAGGGCTCGCGACTGTCCCAGATCCGCTTTCGCGCCGGTTCCAACGGCGAGGTGAAGGTTGCCGAGAACATCGCCCTGTCCGTCGACCTGATCGGCGACAAGGATGGCCTCGTCGGCTACCGCGCGAAGCGCAACACGGGCGTCGTTGATGTCGATGTCGTAGGCAGCTGTCCAGTGCTCGACTACTGGGAGCCGATCCACGTTCGCGCAAATAAGCGCCTAATCCTCGACCCTGACGAGTTTTACATCCTCGCGTCCAAAGAAGCTGTCCACGTGCCGCCCACCCAAGCCGCCGAGATGGTGCCCTTTAATCCGCTGGTCGGCGAGTTCCGCGTGCACTATGCGGGCTTTTTCGATCCAGGCTTTGGTCACAAGGAAGCCGGCGGTGAAGGCTCCAAGGCCGTGCTCGAGGTGCGTTCGCACAAGGTCCCCTTCATTCTGGAGGATGGCCAGGTCATCGGCCGCCTCATCTATGAGGAACTGACCGAGAGGCCAGAACTGCTTTATGGCCGCGATCTTTCTTCGCACTACCAAGCTCAGGGCTTGAAGCTCTCAAAGCACTTCAAGTAGCACTACTCACAGCGCTTGACCTGCGTCCGCTGTCCAGCCTCAAATTGCATCCCTCGACTAAAGCTGTCATCCACGTCTGTCTTTCTCGGCTACGATGCTTTCCCCGTTAGTGGCGCTTGCGCGGGCTCTCCATGACCATCCCCCAGATTTCGCTCATTGCCCTGCTTGCGGTTACGCTCGCGCTCTTCATCTGGGGGCGCTGGCGCCACGATGTCGTCGCCGTACTCGCGCTCGTTGCGTCTCTTATTCTCGGTCTCGTGACGCCTGAAGAAGCCTTTACCGGATTCAGCAATCCCGCTGTCGTCACTGTAGCGCTCGTCTTAATTTTAAGTGCCGCGATCCGCGCCTCCGGGATCTTGCAGCGTCTGATCCGACACCTGGAGCCGATCCTGCAGCGGCCCAATCTGCAGGTTTTTGTATTCGTGGCGCTGGTGACCGTGCTCTCAGGGTTT
>JAUWCP010000335.1 GCA_030609245.1 Hyphomicrobium sp. | reverse complement strand
AAGCTCTGCGAAAAGGCTCCGTTCAACCGCAAGGGCAAGGACGGGAAAGACATCAAGGAAGAGAAGAATATTTGCCTCACCCATCACGAGCGGCTGGATGGCAATACCGGCGCGGTCTTGGTATCGGCTGCGATTCGGGAGGTTGATGGTTCGGACAAGAAGAGCCTTATGATCATGGTGCCGTTGGGCATGGCCATTCCGCCGGGTATTCGTGCCGCAGTCTACACGAAGGATCAGTGGGCGAAGGCCGCTAAGAACGAAAAAATCGATGAGAAGAATCTAAAGCCCGTACTGCTGAAGTTTTCGCTCTGTCACGCAGCAGGCTGCACGGCTGAGACAATAGCTACGAAAGAGATCCTCGATCAGATGAAAGTCGGTGGCGGCATCATGGTGATCGCCATGAACGCGGCTGCGAAGCCTGTCGGTTTTCCGGTGCCTCTCGCTGGGTTCACCGCGGCTCACGACGGCAAGCCGGTCGACAACAAGGAATACGCTAAGGCGCGCGGTCAGTTGATGGCGCAGATTCGCAAGCGGCAAGTTGAGGCTATGGAAAAAGCCAAGGCTGAGAAGATGAAACTCTTGCCGCCGCAGCCCGGCACCGGTGCGACGGTGAAGAGCGCCCCGGCAAAGAAATAGTAAGCCGCGTTATCAGTCGACGCGAGCTGATCAATATAAAACCGCCCGGCAAACACGCCGGGCGGTTTTCTGCTTGTCGGATTGTTGCGCGTTAGTGCGATTGAAGATAAAGCGCGCGGTATCCGCCTTGCTCGTCCTCGGTAAACAGCTCGGACACCTGCGGGTGCCGCAGGGGCTGCCCAGTCTCGTCGGGCAGCAAGTTTTGCTCAGACACGTAGGCGATGTATTCGGTCTCCGCGTTTTCAGCGAGCAGGTGATAGTAGGGCTGGTCTTTGTCCGGGCGGATATCCTCCGGTATCGACAGCCACCATTCCTCGGTGTTGTCAAACTCCGGATCGACGTCGAAGACGACGCCTCGAAACGGGTAGATGCGATGGCGCACGACCTGTCCGACCGTGAACTTCGCCTCCCTGACCTGACTTGTTCCACCCATAGGAATCGCCATCTCCGCTTTGCTGAGCTATTCCATGGGAGGTAGCCGCCCGTGTCAATCCAGCTTATCGATTTCGGTTCACGCATTGTTACGACTCGTGGCCGATGAGCCGCGTTATAGGCCGTAAGCAGCGGCGCGTTCAGGATCTTTGGCAGCGACGAGCGTGGCCAGATCGACGATGACCTTGGCCTGTTTCCATGTGGCGTCGTCCTGCATTTTCCCATCAATCATGACCGCGCCAGTGCCATCCGGCATCGCTTCGAGAATGCGCTTGGCGAATGCAACTTCCTTCTCGTCGGGCGAAAACACACGTTTGGCGATGTCGATCTGGTTCGGGTGAAGCGACCAGGCGCCAAGGCAGCCCTGCAAAAAGGCGTTACGGAATTGCGCTTCGCAGGCGGCGGGGTCGGAAAAGTCGCCAAATGGCCCGTAGAACGGCTTCAGGCCATAGGCGAGGCAGGCATCCACCATTTTGCCGACTGTATAGTGCCATAAATCCTGCTGGAAACGCCCGCGGTCTGTCTCGCCTTCGGTTTGGTCGGCCAGCACGGAGTAATCGGGATGACCGCCCCCGACCCGGGTGGTCTTCATGCCGCGCGAAGCCGCCAGGTCCGCCGGGCCTAAGCTCATGCCGTGCATACGCGGTGAAGCGCCGGCGATTGCCTCGACGTTATTTACCCCTTCCGCCGTCTCCAGGATGGCGTGGATAAGGATTGGTTTTCGAATACCGTGTTTGGCCTCGAGCTGTGCCAGTAGCTGGTCGAGGTAGTAAATGTCCCAGGCGCCCTCAACCTTAGGAAGCATGACCACGTCGAGTTTGTCGCCCACGCTCGCAACAATCTCGGAAACGTCGTCCAGCATCCAAGGGCTGTTGAGGCAATTGATTCGTGTCCACAGCCCCGTTGCACCAAGGTCAGCCTCACGTGCCATCTTGATGAAGCCTTCGCGTGCGGCTTCCTTTTGGTCGGCCGGGATCGCGTCTTCCAGATTGCCGAGTACGACGTCCACCTGCGCGGCGATACCGTTTATCTTTGAACGGATCTTCTCGTTGTGCGGCGGCACGAAGTGGATCATACGCTCGATACGCACCGGCAGTGCGCGGAAGGGTTCCGGCGCGCCGATGGCGAGGGGACTATAGAACTTTGCGGGCGTGCGAGTCGCGGCCATCGATTTAGGCTCCCTGAGTTGCGGCGCGGCGCACTCTATTGTCAGGCAGGCG
>JAUWCP010000217.1 GCA_030609245.1 Hyphomicrobium sp. | reverse complement strand
ACTTGCGCGACAGCAGCCCGGCGCCGTCTATGGCGCCGGGCGAACCGTCCCTCCCCCCATAGCGCCCACTTCATCGGATTTTGGGCAGCGTTTCATAAGTGTGGTACGGCGGCGGCGAGGGAAGCAGCCACTCAAGCGTGGTCGCGCCTTCACCCCAAGGATTGGCCGGAGCTTGTTGCTTGCGCAGGAACGCGAGCAGCATGGCGTAGAAGAAAACGAACGTTGCGGCCACCGAGATGTAGGCACCGACCGAGGACACCTGGTTCCACAAGGTGTAGGCATCCGGGTAGTCGGCATACCGGCGCGGCATCCCCGCGAGCCCGAGGAAGTGCTGCGGGAAGAACGTGACGTTGACGCCGATGAATAGCAGCCAAAAGTGCAGCTTTCCGAGCCGATCGGAATACATCCGTCCCGTCATCTTCGGGAACCAATAGTACCATCCGGCAAACAGCGTAAATAGCGCGGCGACCGACATCGTGTAATGGAAGTGGGCGACGACGTAGTAGGTATCGTGCAGAGCCCGATCAACGCCGGCATTTGAGAGCATCACGCCTGTGACGCCGCCGACCGTGAATAGGAACACAAAGCCGAGCGCGAACATCATTGGCGTCGTGAAGCGGATAGAGCCTCCCCACATCGTGGCAATCCACGAGAAGACCTTGATGCCAGTGGGCACGGCGATCACCGCGGTGGCGAACTGGAAATAGGCCTGTGTGCTCATCGATATCCCGGCCACGTACATGTGGTGGGCCCAAACGAAGAAGCCGACGACCGCAATGGCCACCATTGCATAGACCATCCCGAGATATCCAAACACTGGCTTTTTGGAGAAGGTGGCAATGACCTGGCTGGCGATGCCGAAACCCGGGAGGATGATAATGTAAACCTCAGGGTGACCGAAGAACCAGAACAGGTGCTGGAAGAGGAGCGGGTCGCCGCCGCCCGCCGCAGTGAAGAACGTTGTTCCGAAATTGCGGTCCGTCAACAACATTGTGACAGCGCCTGCAAGAACAGGCAGCGACAACAGCAGCAGGAATGCCGTGATGAGGATCGACCATACGAACAAAGGCATCTTGTGCAGGGTCATGCCTGGCGCCCGCATGTTGAAGATCGTCGTAATGAAGTTAATCGAGGAGAGGATCGATGATGCGCCGGCGAGATGCAGCGACAGAATCGCAAAGTCGACCGCTGGTCCTGGATGGCCGGAGGTGGAAAGCGGCGGGTAGGCCGTCCAGCCTATGCCTGCCCCGTTCAATCCTGGCGGCCCTTCGACAAACAGCGAGATCACGAGCAGAGTGAGCGCGGAGGGGAGCAGCCAGAACGAGATATTGTTCAGGCGCGGGAATGCCATGTCCGGTGCGCCGATCATCAGCGGCACGAACCAATTGCCGAAGCCGCCAAATAGCGACGGCATGATCATGAAAAAGACCATGATCAGACCGTGCCCCGTGGTGAATACATTGAAGGCATGCGCGTTGGAGAAAATCTGCATGCCGGGCTCTTGAAGCTCCGCCCGCAAGGCAATCGACATGAATCCGCCGACCAACCCGCCTACGAGTGCGAAGATCAGATAGAGCGTGCCGATGTCCTTGTGATTGGTTGAAAAGAGCCACCGCTTGATCCCACTTGGGTGATCGTGTCCGGCCTCGACAGCGGTTGCCATGTCTGCCTTCCCTCTTGGACTCGAATTCGCGGCGCGCAAGATCACCCCACGCCAAGGACACCATCCAAGGGTCCAGGGCGTTTCGGCTACGTATCCTTCCGCGGAGAGCGCCATGATCCATTTGATCTAGATCAAGGTGCTCGGCGTCGAATTGACGCCCCCAAGACGTTCGAGATCATTGGATGCGCCGAGATGTGGAGGGCCGATGCCGAGGATGTACTATCGTGACGGCTGGCGATAACATCTCGCTAGGTGCGCGATGAAGTGGCAGAGAATGCATAAGGCTCGAGCAAACTGCGTTGCATGCCCAGTCCTGAGCCAAGGGCTGTGCGGAGCGCTCAACGACCAGGAGGCGTTGCGGCTGAGCAGCGTCTCGTGGCACAGACGATTTTCCGCGGGACAAATTATCCACGCCGAGGGGGAAAAGCCCTCGTACTTCTGCGCCGTCATGACCGGCGTCGTAAAGCTTATGAAGAGTCTCCCAAATGGCGATCAACAGATTGTCGGCCTGTTGCTGCCGGGAGATTTCCTTGGGCGCCCGTTTGGCGGGGATTCGCGTTCATCGGCCATTGCGGCCACCAATGTCAGACTTTGCTCGTTTCCGCGCGCCGTCGTTGAAGGTCTTGCCTCCGAGTCCCGCGTTGTAGAGCGCTGGCTCCTAGATCACGTTTCCGACGAGCTTGAGAAGGCTCAAGACTGGATCGTGCTGCTCGGCCGTATGTCGGCAGAACAGAGGATCGCGACGTTCATTCTCTCGGTAATGCGCAGCACACATTTTGAGGACGCCGCAGCGCCCAAATCTTGTGACGAAATACTTATAGAGCTGTCACTCTCGCGGACGGAGATGGCCGACTACCTCGGTCTTACGATTGAAACGGTCAGCCGGCAGATCGCTCGCCTTCGCGAACGCGGTGTCATCAAGGTCGGCGCTTCGCGCACGATGATAATCCGCCAGCCGGAGGCGCTTGAAGCTACGCTAGAAGCAGCTCTTCCGGGCGAAGGACCTAAGAGCACAGTCCGGATCTGACGCAGCTGGGCCACGCGCGGCTTGATCGAGGTCAAGTCGCGCATCACGATCGGATGATATCCCGCAACGGCCGTGCGGCATCATTGCTTCTTGATCCATGAATGCACTCATAGGATCTAGATCACGCAGGCTTGCACGAGCGAGCGAGGATATGGTGGGCTAGATGACTCCTGAGGTCGTGAAGCGGTATTCGGCTCCCGTTCCGCGTTACACGAGCTATCCTACGGCTCCACATTTCTCCGACGCTGTCGGACGCAAGGAATACGCGGCATGGTTGGCTGCGTTGCCGGAACGCGCGCACCTTTCGCTCTACCTGCACATTCCCTTCTGCGACGCGATGTGTTGGTACTGCGGATGCAGCACCAAGGCCGTGCGTCGCTATGAGCCCGTCGCGAACTACCTGCAAACGCTGATATCGGAGATTGCCGGCGTCTCGAGCCGCCTGCCGCGCAAGCACCGGGTCACACACATCCATTGGGGCGGTGGCTCGCCAAACGTACTGAGTTCGAAGCACATCTTGGACCTTGCGGACGGGATTCGCGCCCATTTCAACGTGAGCGATGACGCCGAGTTTGCTGTCGAGGTCGATCCGCGAGGTCTCTCGGGCGACCGCATCGCCGCCTTCGCTCAAGCGGGGGTGACGCGCGTCTCGATCGGCGTGCAGGACTTTGATCCGAAGGTTCAAGCAGCGATCAATCGCCTGCAATCCTTCGAAACGACCAAACGTGTTGTCGAGCTGTTCCGTGAGCAGGGCATCGCCGCGATCAACATCGATCTCGTCTACGGCTTGCCGCATCAGACGCGTGACAGCGTTACGAGGACAATCAAGCAAGTCTTGGCGCTGGAGCCCAATCGCATCGCGACCTTCGGCTATGCGCATCTTCCCTCCCGCCTAAAGCACCAGAGAGTCATCGACCAGTCGACGCTTCCCGACGTCGTGGAGCGCTTCGCCCAATCGAACCGCTTAGTGGACATGCTGGCCGCCGCGGGATACGTGCGCATCGGGCTCGATCATTTCGCCCGCGCAGACGATCCTCTCGCTACTGGGCCGGTCAGCCGTAACTTCCAGGGCTACACGAACGACGCTGCCGATGCACTAATCGGACTCGGTGCCTCGGCAATTGGGCGCCTGCCGGAGGGATACGTGCAAAACTCCGTGCCGGTTGCCGACTATGCGCGACGCATCAACGAGCATGGGCTTGCAACGGTGCGCGGCATAGCGTTGACGCCGGATGACCGCGTACGCGGTTTCGTGATCGAGCGCCTCATGTGCGATCTGTCGTTCCCTGCGACCGAGTTGCGCCGTCGTTTCGGCCAGTCCGCAGCGCCTTTACTTGAAGAAGCGAGGGCGTTGGTTGAGGCCGATCAGGATCGCCTCGTCGAGCGCGACGGGGACGGATTTCGTGTCACGCCGCGTGGCCGGCCCTTC
>JAUWCP010000205.1 GCA_030609245.1 Hyphomicrobium sp. | reverse complement strand
CTGGTCAACACGTCGGAGACGACGAATATGGCCCACTTCATCAGCACTGAGACCAATAAGACGTTCGACAATGTGCTCGTCGACAGCCGTCCCCGTGTCGCAATCTTTAATCATTCGGGAACGCAGCTCTGGGTGAGTTCGGAGATCGGCGGCACCGTCACGGTGATCAATGCAGCCGATCGCAAAGTCGTCGGAAAGATCAACTTCAAGATCCCCGGCATCACCAGAGAAGCAATCCAGCCAGTCGGCGTACGCATCACCAAGGATGACAAGAAGGCCTTCGTGGCGCTCGGGCCAGCCAATCGCGTCGCCATCGTCAATACTGAGACGCTGAAAGTCGAAAAGTACCTGCTCGTGGGGCAGCGCGTCTGGCAACTTGCCTTCACGCCTGACGACAAGCTCTTGTTCACAACCAACGGAACCTCTAACGACGTCTCCGTCATCGACGTGGATAGGCAGAAAGTGATCAAGTCGATCCGCACGGGCCGCTATCCGTGGGGCGTTGTCGTTGCACCATTCTGAGGACATGAAGCACCCTCGGCGACGCGCTCTCGACGCCGCAGTGACAAAAAAATGTTGTCCAAGGCGGCGTTGGCGGTAGTACTGGGGCGAAGGAGGCGAGGCTGGGATATCCTTCGCGCGGATCAAGCCTTAATAAAATTCTTGTGATTACAACCGCTTGAAAAAGAAGAGCGCTCCAGGAAAATCGTCATTAAGTAATGAATATGGTGTCTGAGCCAAACGTCAAAACCGAGGCTGGCCCCGCCCTCGTCGTCGACAACGTAAGCCATCGCTTTGGCGAAACGCTTGCGCTGAACGATGTCTCTCTCGAGGTGCCGCGCGGAGCTTTCGTCGTGCTGTTGGGCCTCAATGGCGCCGGCAAGTCGACGCTATTCGCACTCATCACGCGACTTTACGACAATGTCACCGGCGAGATTCGCATTCTCGGTCACGACGTGCGCCGTCGCGCGTCGGCAGCGCTGCAACGCCTCGGCGTGGTCTTCCAGGGCCGGACATTGGACATTGACCTTAGCCTTAAGCAGAATCTCCTCTACCACTGCGCCTTGCACGGCATTAGCGGACGCGAGGCACGCGCACGTTCCAAGCGTGCTTTGGAATTCGTCGAGCTGGCGGACCGAGCAAATGAAAAGGTGCGCAATCTTTCGGGGGGCCAGGCGCGGCGCGTGGAGATCGCGCGCTCGCTGCTGCACCGTCCCGCCCTCCTTTTGCTCGACGAGCCGACGGTCGGGCTCGATATCGATTCACGCGAAAGCGCTGTCAAGATCGTTCGCTCGCTCGTCGCCAAAGAGGGTCTCGGCGTTCTGTGGGCTACGCATCTGTTCGACGAGGTCGAGCCCACCGATCTTGTCGTCATCTTGCACAAGGGCCGCGTTCTCTTCACCGGCGCCGTCACTGAGTTCTTGGAGAAAACCGGCACAAAGACCGTCAGCGACGCCTTCAGAGCCCTCACGGGCATAACCGATACGGAGTTGGCGGCATGAGCGTGGGCAGCGCCACAGAGGCGGGCGGTAGCTTGCAACCTGCAGGTCAAGAGGCAGGACACGGGTGGGGGGTGGAGCCAGCCCCGCTTGGCCTGCGCGCTTACTTCACATGCCTCAAGGGTATCGTCTGGCGTGAAATTCTACGCTATCTCCACCAGCGAGAGCGGTTCCTCTCGGCGCTGGTGCGCCCTCTCGTGTGGCTGTTCATTTTTGCCGCCGGCTTTCGCCAGACGCTCGGTGTCTCGATCATCCCGCCCTACCAGACCTACGTCTTGTACGAAGTGTTCATCGCCCCAGGCTTGATCGGCATGATCCAGCTCTTCAATGCCATGCAGTCGTCCCTATCGATGGTCTACGACCGCGAAACAGGGGCCATGCGCACGCTCCTGGTCAGCCCCTTCCCGCGATCCTATCTACTTCTTTCCAAGCTTGTGGGGGGCCTCTCGGTCTCACTGTTGCAGGTCTATACTTTTCTGCTGGTTGCCTATTTCTGGGAAATCGAGCCCCCGCTCTATGGCTATCTTACAGTCCTGCCAGCTCTCATCCTGTCGGGCCTGATGCTCGGCTCGATGGCGCTCTTCATGTCCTCGATTATCCGCCAGCTAGAGAACTTCGCTGGCGTGATGAACTTCGTCATCTTTCCGATGTTTTTTGCGTCCTCGGCGCTCTATCCATTGTGGCGCATCAAAGAGTCGAGCGTGCTGCTCTACCAGATTTGCCAAATTAACCCTTTCACACATGCCGTCGAACTGATCCGGTTTGCCCTGTACGGACAGGTTGACTGGACCTCGCTCGCCGTTGTGCTCGCGTTCACAGCGGCGTTCCTCGGCGGCGCAATCTACGCCTACAATCCCTCGAAGGGATTGATCGCACGACGTGGCGGACCGGGAGGAAGCTAACAACAATGCCAATCACAAGAACCATTCAACGACCTGTTATCCGGACTTGCTTGGCGGCGATATTGGCCGTTGCCGCGAGCACGGCCGCGCAGTCAGCCGGGCAACCCGAAAGTTCGGACTGGCCTTGCGTCCAGCGTAAGGTGATGACCTTGACGTCGACGCAGCTCTGGGACGGCCCTCCCACCGAGGATCTCAAGGCTTGGGAGGATGACCGCGAGATCAAGAACCTGGCCGACGTGCTAGAGAGCCGCCGCGTGCCCTTGGAAGACGCCGAAAAGGCCGTCAAAGCCTTTGCCGAAAAGCAGCCTGCCAATCAACGTGACGAGAAGCTGACACTTCTCTTTGCCAGCCTGCTCACCAAGATCAACGAGGATCGCAAGTTCGTTATCAAGCAAATCGTTAGGTTTCAGAAGCGCCAGGAGGCGCGCTCTTTGGAGGTGCAGCGGCAGGGCCGCGAGCTTGCAGAAAAGAAGCAGGCAATCCCGGCGGAGGATCAAGTGACCTCCATGCAGATGACGCTGACGCCTGAACAGCAGAAGTACCAATGGGACGCGCGCGTCTTTCAGGAGCGCCAGCACAATTTGACCATGGCCTGCGAGATCCCAGTCCTGATCGAACAGCGTGCCTACGAGATCGGACGGCTGATCCGTGCGCAGATGACGAGCTGAGTGCTGCGGCGCTCGTCGCCTGTCACGCTCATTGGGGCTCGGGCTTCACCTGTACCAGCGGGTAGCCGAGTTCTTGCCAACCGTCGGTGCCGTCCCTGAACCATAGGACATTGCGGTAACCCACCTCCAGCGCGCGTTTGGCTGCGTTCCACGACATCCAGCAGTCCTTCAGGCAATAGAACACAACTGCTTTTTCGCGGTCGCCGCCAGTCAGCCGCTCAAGCTCCGTGCGAAAATATGCATCGACCTTATTGGAGAGGCCACCGTAACCGACATTGGGCAGCCAATACGCCCCTTCGATGCTCCGGTAAACCGGATCACGCCAATACGTGCCGGCCGGCAGGTTCTTGGGCTTGGGCGCGCGCGGGTAAACATCGATGAAGATGGCGCCGTCCTTGTTCCACAGGTCGGCGGCCTCGTCAGCCGTCAGCACCGTGGCGCCTTGCAGCGTGAGCGGCACGGGGCTCCGGTAGTCGTCGGTGCGATGATAGTCCGCAGGCTCAAGCACGGCCTCGCCCGCCACTGCTAGGGGCGCCAGCGCACAAATTGAAATCAGGCATAGGAGTGCGAATAAAGATCCCTCGCACCTCACGATGCGCACGCGCACCTCACCCCCGCGGCTCCGTGATCGGCTTGTTGTCCTCATCGAGCAGCGGCACGCCATACTCCAGCAGCACGCGATCGATATCCGCCTGGCGTTTGCGGATCACGTCGTTGAGCTGCCGCTTCCACTCGCGGTCGCTTTGGCGCACACCCATGGTGATGCGGAATTGGGTCCTGCCGTCCTTGGTGTCCTTCACTAAGGGCATGACCACAAGCTCCTCGCCGCCTTTGTTGGCGAAGTATCCGGCAATTGGCCCCCAGAGTACACCGGCATCGACCTCACCTTCACGGATGTCTTTGGTCATCTCCTCAGCGGGTGAATCGTAGCGGCGATCGACCATCAAACGATAGGGCTTCGCATTGGCCATCAGTCCCGCCTTGGCGACGAGAGTCGACGACGGTGTGCTGATCACCACGCCCATCCGCTTGCCCTTCAGGCGCGGATCGCGAACGCTGTCGACACCGTCGAGCCCATTGTCAGGGCGATAGACAAGCGCGTACGCAGACCGGTACACGTGGTTGGTGTTGAGCACCTCCCTGTCGCCCTGCCCCGTACCGATGATCACGTCACACCGCTTGGCGAGCAACGTATTGCGCACAAATCCCATTGCCTGCGGAAACCAAGTGTACTCCACGGGCACGCCCAGCTCATCTGCGACGATTTCCGCGATCTTGTTCTCGAAGCCTTCTTGTTTTGTGTTCGAGAATGGCAGGTTGGCTGGATCTGCGCACACGCGCAACAC
>JAUWCP010000265.1 GCA_030609245.1 Hyphomicrobium sp. | reverse complement strand
CGTTAAAGGCCGTGAGGCCGATCGCCGCGCGGAGGCACGCATCCGCGGCTACGAGGGCGAAGCCTGTCACGAGTGCGGCAACTTCACGCTGCTGCGCAACGGCACCTGCATGAAATGCGACACGTGCGGCTCAACGAGCGGATGCAGCTGAGGAGTGCTGACCTAGGGACAAAGCTGCAAAAGCATCGGCAGTAGGGGTGAAGACTTCTGCGGGCAAGTCTGGGAGGAGGCGCTCCGCCAACTGGCTGCGACTTATGCGCGTTAGAGGTCACCCCATACCGAATCGTTGTACTGGTTTGCAAAGTGCCGTTGCGCCGCGTTCCTTGGTGCTCCTCTCGTCTGGAACCCCATGTCCGACGCCTCGCATCCCGAGCCCAGCCTCGCACCGACAAGCGTCTATCTGCTTGCTGAGCATCTCGACGCCGCACTCGCCGTTGGAGAGGACCTCAACAAGATCAGTTATGTGTGGCTCGGGCCGTCGCCGCGCGAACCAGAGGACATCACCAAAATCCGCGCCCGCCAGCGCGACGCGGTTGAACGCATCCGCACGCTCGAGCTCACGTTGTTGTCACGCATCCTAGTGGGACGCGACCGAGCCGATGAGTTGGCGTCGGAGAACAAGACATTCAGTGCGATTGCTCGTCTCTATGTGTCGTCCACTGCCATTCTCGTCGATGCCGTCGACGAGTGCGCGGATTCAACCGAGGTCGACTTCGACACCGGAGACGGACTGACAGCCTTTGTAAGAAGCCGCGGATTGCTCGCGGAGGACGCAGCCGCGCTCGACGACGCGTCGCCCATCAAGCTCGACGACGCATTCCTGGTGGCCCGGAGGCTCCGTCTCGGCGTGCTGCTCGATCTCGTCTCGGCGTTTCTGAACGCGCTTGAGGCTGAGTACAATCTGTTCTTCGAAAGCGAAAGCAGCGGCGAACCGGCCTCAATTGGCCAGAGCCCGCCGCAGCGCCTGCATGATAGGCCCTTCTAGTCCATTTTAACCGCTTGACGCGTCCCGCATATGCCGGTGGTGCGATTCCGAAAGCGAATTTGCGTGGAACCGATAGCGTTTCGGCTCTCTCGACCGGAGGGCGGCAGTCCGCACCCGTTTGACGCGCCCCACACCGCGCCGGCGATCTGTCCTCTTGTTGCGCGACTGCGACCGGCGCGACGCCACCGTCTTCTTGCGTTTGCTGTTTCTGGCGGAGCGGGTTTTCTTCTTCTTGCTCAACGCCCGCCCGACAGGCTGTGCGTTGCGGGCGTCAGATGCATCGGCCACCGTAACTTGCTTCTGCACTGCTAAAGCGGTCACGCTCTCCGTCACAGCCGCAATATCGATTTCCGCGACCGAGACGTTCGGAATGGTTTCGGGCTCTGGCTCGGAAGCCTCTTCGTTGTCGTGCGCTTCAATAAGGACAGCAACGCTCGTTTTTGGCTCGATGACCGCTGCAAGCCTCGTCGGTGCGTGGCTCCGAGCCTGAGGCGCTTCCGCAACGAGGTACTCGTGGCTGGGCGTGGAAAAGACGCTCGTTGTTAACGGCGCCAGCAACGACGTGGCAGACGCCTGCAATGCATAGGCCACGGCCATGCCCTTTTCGGCTTCGTCAACGCTTGAGTATTCTCCAATGTCACCGGGCACGTGCGCATAGCTGCGGTGCTTGGAGTACTTTGCCTCCTCGGGTTCTGGCGCCTTCACGACCTTGACACGTAGCTTGGCCACGCCCTTGCCTTTGAACCCTAACTTTTCCGCGGCGGCGACAGAAAGATCGAGCTTGCGATTCCCATGATAGGGACCTGCATTGTTGACGCGCACGACGAGTGCGTGCTTCGTCTCTGGATTCCATACGAGCAGCGTCGTGCCGTCGGGATAGATGGGGCTCGCCGTGTTATCGGGTCGATCTGGACGAAAGCGTTCTCCTGATGAGGTCAGCCCACAGGGATTGTAGCGATCGCGGGTACAGTCGTCGTAGTGCGACGCCTCTATTGATTGCTGGCGACCGACGAGCGAGCGCGTCTCTTCGATCGTCTTCACCCGGTGGCAAATCCCATGGTAGCAATACGTCGATCCGGGTGTTTTCGCCTCGGCCTGTGTTGCGATCCTGACGGGTAGCGCCATCACAGCGAGCGCGACAAGGCTCAATGCGATGCAGCCGAGGCGCATATGCTTCGCCCGGCGAAAAATGCCAATCACCATCACTAACTCCACGCTTGTTATTGATCTGTATCGGCGCAAACGCTGCGCACGCTGGTCCTAACCCGGTGTGGGCGTACCCCAACGCGCGGCAAGCAACAGCAAGAAGCGAGGATTGAATGACAACGCGATGCGTGAATGCGTCGCATCAGAAGCAGGGCGCTTGCGCATCAAAGCAAGCGGTTAACCTTAAGCTTAACAGTCAAGCTCATTACTGCCGCTTCAAGGCGCTTAGAATCGGTGGAACGTAAAACAAGTTGTGTTATCGGACCCGTCTGCGTGAACGACGGGTAGCTGCCCATTGAAACATCCGGATACATTTCTTGATGCGCGGCGAATAGATCCGCCACGTCACCTTCGGCGCGCATGAGCTTAATCGTTGCGGTCTGGAATCTATTCCCTGTCATCAAGTTCGGCATCACATCGTCGAGCATGACCTGCATCACGTCTGGTATGCCTGCAAGGACGATGACGTTGTCGATCATGAAACCAGGTGCGACAGAAATCGCGTTTCGAATGAGCGACGCCCCTTGAGGAATGCGCGCCATTCTTATCCGTGCCGGCGTCGCTTCAACACCCCGCTTTGCAAAGTACGCGTTGAGAAGCGCCAACGCACGCGCATCGATGTCAAGGGGAACGCCGAGTGCCTTGGCTACGCTTTCGGCCGTTATATCGTCGTGGGTCGGGCCTATGCCGCCAGTCGTAAACAAGTAGGTGTAGCAGGCCCGCAGTGCGTTGACCGCATCGACAATCTCCGCCTCGTCGTCGGCAACGATGCGCACCTCTTTCAACCGAATGCCAACGCGCGTCAGATGATCGGCGATGTAGCCGATATTGCGGTCCTTGGTGCGGCCTGACAGGATCTCGTCTCCAATAACTAAGACCGCCGCCGTGACCTCACGTTCGTCACTCACCTGGGGCTCCATTTTTGTTCTTGGCGCTGATTGATCTAGCACCGCAATCGCGCGCCGACGAGGCCGGGCAGGCATCTTTCCAGCTTTGCATTGCGAACCGCTTCGCCGTCATTCTAGGTTTACCTCATGCGATTCTCTTCCCCCCTTAAACGCGGACGGCTCCTCCAGCGATACAAGCGCTTCCTGGCCGACGTGAC
>JAUWCP010000338.1 GCA_030609245.1 Hyphomicrobium sp. | reverse complement strand
TGGCGTAGGCTTCGCTGGTCGTCTTGGGAAGTATGGCCGGCTCGCGCGCGCAAGAAAAGCTCGCAGCTGCGCTTTCGGAGATGCGCCGGATGCGCTGCAATTCGCGAACGAGAGCTCGGAACTGCGGCGCGCACTTTGCTTCTGCCTCCTGCCCTTCCGCCGCCGTGGCATCGACGTTTGCTAGTCGTTGCTCCACGAGCGCAAGCTCGGAAAAAAGCACTTCCCGCAGCGGACCTGCGTCCTTGAGTTGGGCGACCTCCGTCTTTGCCTGATCGAGAATCGCCGCAACCGTAAGTCCTGCGCCGGTAAGATTACGATCGACCTCACCGTCGAAACGGACGGCTCCTAAATCGATGAGCCCAAACCGGACCAATAGCATGGGAAGGTTTGGGGAAATCCCGGCAGCCTTTACCGCCCACGCCGGAGACGTACGCGAGCACACGATCACTGTGACCGTTGCAACCGTCATAGAAACGAGCAGCCATACCCAGATGCCCGCTCCAAAGACGCCGCCGGCCACCGCCGCCTCCGCCATCGGGTCATCGCCCAATCGAACGATGGTCACCCATTCGCTCCCTAAGGCAGCGGGAACCCACCCGGCCTCACGCGTGACAGGCTTGAGCAGCGGCTTCCAGCTGAGGGCAGGATAAGCCTTGGCAATGACTGTCTCGTCAGAGGGGACAGCTACTGGTATCAGCGATGGCCCGGCCGGCACGCTCGCGGTGCCTTCTGCCACGTTGGGAGAATCGCCTGCCGGCGACGAAGACACAAGCCGCGCTCCCATTTCCCGCACGGGTGCGTAGCCCACCGGCAGAACCATTTGATCGATTCTCGTCTTGTCGCGCCGTGGCAAGCACGTGTTGGAAACAACCACGCCACGCCGCCAATGCCCTGTGCTGGCACCCAACCGCGATGGACCATCAAAGCAAGCCGGCTTCGCGGCCGGCGCGTCTTTCGAAGACAGCTCAACGTTAAGCCGGTCGTCTTTGATCCACGAACGCACGGCAGCCGTACTTCCAATGGCCCCGACAACGCGCATCCAGGAAACACGTGACCCACCACAGGAAATGTCGAAGCGGTGCGCCATTATCGTGCGACAGCCCGTCAAAGGCGAGAAGCCGCAGGACGTGAGCGTCTGCTCATCACGCGGTCCGATAATGGGATAGGCTTTGTCCGCGGCAGGTGACAATTTCGGCTGGCCGTGTTCGATTCGGCAATCGAAGGGCATCACAAGCTGCTCGCGGGCTTGGGCAACGCTGTCAGCCGATAGACTAACGCTCAACGCGATTATTATTTGAGAGACGCGACGCACCCTGAACCCCCTCGTATACGGTACACAATCACTAGCTTGTCTCGAACGCAACCGGGGCGCGACTGTGGCGCCTATCGCGCTTATGCACTGGAATCAAAGGCGTTTTGCTCTTTAACGCAAAAAGCCCTAGCGGGCATTTGCTCCCTCGCCGCAAAGCGACGCCGCCAAAAATATGCTGTACGCACGCGATAGGCTCGACAACACACGCGATTGGACCCTAGAAAACCAAGGGCACCGACACACCTCGGAGCAAGAACCGCCAAGGGATAGGGTACCGCAAGCTAGGTACAGTTGACGGGAGCGCGAACCATGTCGTCGGTAGATGCGCAAGAAGCAGCGCCGAAAGCTACGTCGTCGTTTTTCCCTAAACAGCCACCGGCTGATGGAGCGGCTGCCATCGTTGGCGAAGCGGAGAGCGAACGGCCGCGTGAGCGCTTCATTCCCGTCACGCGCTTTGCACTGCTCGATCGCCTGACGGCCCCAACGGCGTGGCCCTCCGGCCAATCGCGGGATGCGCGACGCTTCTTCCGTTATCTCGATCACTGGCGCCGGCAGCAATATAACGCGAAGTTGCACGAGCTGGAGGAGACCTACGAACCGTTCAGCCCGGACAGCGATCTTCTCATGACACGCAAGTTCACGCCCGCTGAACGGAAGCTCATGCAGAAGAGTGTCCTCGATGGCATGGTGCGAATCCTCGAGCAGGCGAACTACATAAACATTGATCCTTCAGACGTAGAGCTGATACTGACAAGAGATTCAGCCTACAATCTCGACCTGCACGTCGATCTCGGTGCTTTCGAGGAGCTGCTGCTCTTTTATCGCGGAGCGTCGACCAAGCGCGAACAGCGCCGCAGGTGGCATAAGTTCTTTCTAAAGGAAGAATTCGAGGTACCGATTTTTCAACGGCTATTCGTTCTGTTTAAG
>JAUWCP010000311.1 GCA_030609245.1 Hyphomicrobium sp. | reverse complement strand
CTTGACGTCGATCCGCTGCTTGATCGCCCGGGTTGCCTCGATGGCGTTCTTCTCATTCTCCCACTGGGCGGTGAGGCCCTGGTTCTTCTCCTTCAGCTCAGCCAGTTGCCGCTCGACCGACTCAAGCTGTTTCTTGCTGCCCTCATCCTTCTCCTTCTTGAGCGCCTCTCGCTCGACCTCGAGCTGCATGATCCGGCGGCGGAGCTCGTCCAGCTCGGCGGGCAGCGAATCGTTTTCGATCCGCAGCCGGGAAGCGCCCTCGTCAACCAGGTCGATTGCCTTGTCGGGCAAATGCCGGTCGGTGATGTAGCGGTACGAAAGCGTGGCGGCCGCGACCAGGGCGGCATCCTGAATCCGCACGCCGTGGTGCGCGTCGTAGCGCGGCTTGAGTCCGCGGAGGATGGCGATGGTGTCCTCGACGGTCGGCTCGCCGACGTAGATCGGCTGGAAGCGCCGCTCGAGCGCTTTGTCCTTCTCGACGTGCCGGCGGTATTCCTCGGGCGTGGTCGCGCCGATGCAGCGCAGCTCGCCGCGGGCCAGCGCCGGCTTGAGCAGATTGCCGGCGTCCATCGCGCCTTCGGTCTTGCCAGCGCCCACAATGGTATGCAACTCGTCGATAAACAGAATGATGCGGCCGCCCTCCGCCTCAACCTCCTGCAAAACAGCTTTGAGGCGTTCCTCAAACTCGCCGCGATACTTGGCGCCCGCGATGAGCGAGCCCATGTCCAGCGATAAGAGCTTCTTGTCCTTGAGGCTGTTGGGCACATCACCCTTGACGATACGCAGCGCCAGCCCTTCCGCAATCGCCGTCTTGCCGACGCCCGGCTCACCAATAAGGACCGGGTTGTTCTTCGTGCGTCGGGACAGGACCTGGATTGTTCGCCGGATCTCCTCGTCACGTCCAATGACGGGATCAAGCTTGCCATTCGCGGCATCCTCGGTGAGATCGCGAGCATAACGCTTCAGAGCGTCATAGCCTTGCTCGGCAGATGCGGTATCGGCAGTGCGGCCCTTGCGTATATCATTGATGGCTTCGTTCAGGCTCTGCGGCGTAACACCGGCATCGGCCAGAATCTTTGCAGCCTCGGTGCCTTTCTCCAGCGCGAGCGCCAGCAACAGCCGCTCGGCGGTGACGTATTTGTCGCCGGCCTTTTCAGCAATCTTCTCAGCCTGATCGAAAACGCGCGCAATCTCCGGAGCCATGTAGAGCTGGCCCGAACCTCCGCCAGAGACCTGGGGCCGCTTAGCAAGCGCTTGCTCGACCTCGTTGAGCGCGACCTGCGACTGCCCCCCCGCCTTGCGAATGAGACCGGCGGCGAGACCTTGGCTATCATCGAGCAGCACCTTGAGAAGGTGCTCGGGCGTAAACTGCTGGTGGCCTTCGCGCAGAGCAAGGCTCTGCGCGGATTGAACGAAGCCACGGGCGCGGTCGGTATAGATCTCAAAATTCATTGTCCCTCCTCAGCGCGTCATCACCGCCCTTGTGGCACGGGACGACGCCGTCACGTCAGGATTAGGGGCGCCGCCTGACCCAGATCAGCGTCGGGCGGAAACCATTTCAACACGTGATATAGTACGTGTGGAACCCAGCAAAAGGGGGGACCGGCCGGATGTCGGCCGGCGAGGAGAGTTGCATTAACGATGGCGCAATCTAGCGGACCAACCATCCGTGGCGTTTATCGCTATCCCGTCAAAGGTTTGTCTCCCGAGCCGCTCGAACGCGTTGAGCTGAAAGCTGGTGAGACAGTGCCTTTTGACCGCGCCTACGCGATCGAAAACGGTCCGGGTCGCTTTGACCCGGACCACCCTCGGTATCTGCCCAAGATACATTTCTTGATGCTCATGCGCGATGAGCGGCTGGCGACACTCCAGACCAAGTTCGATGACGCCAGCGCGACCTTGACGATCCTTCGCGATGGAAAGCAGGTTGCGCGCGGCCAGCTCACGACGACGCTAGGGCGGCAAATGATCGAGCAGTTCCTTGCCGCTTACATGGATGCGGAGCTGCGCGGTGCGCCGAAAATAGTCTTCTCACCAGGGCACAGCTTCTCCGACGTGACAGCCAAATGCTTACACATCGTCAATCTCGCTTCGGTGGGCGAGCTGGAGCGCGCGGTCGGTAGCGTGGTCAATCCCTTGCGCTTTCGCCCCAACATCGTGATCGAAGGGGCCGCCCCTTGGGAAGAACTCAGCTGGATCGATCACGAGATTTCTGTGGGTGGCGCCAAGCTTGCAATCCTCGAGCGAACGGCGCGGTGCGCGGCGACCAACGTCGACCCCGACACCGGTAAGCGCGATATGGCAATCCCCTCCGTGCTGCAGCGGACCTGGGGCCATACCTATTTCGGTGTCTATGCGCGCGTCAGCCAGGATGGCGCCATCGCAATTGGCGACTCCATCACCATCTGAGCGTGGCGATGCCGGAATTTCAGAAAATGAGAAAATTCTGCCGCGCGACCTCAGTCGTGGTCGGCATCGTCGGTAACAGCCCCGCCATTCGCCTCGGTCGAGCCCCCGTTGCTATCACGGCGCGGACGGCGCACCGGCCGGCGCAAGAACTCCGGCTGCTCATGGCTCTCTGCAAAACTCTCGCGGCGCGACGATTGTCCTTCGGCGGCCGGCGGCTGCCCGTCGCCATCTCCCCCGGTTGCTGCGCTTGAGCGAAAACCACGCCCGCCCCCGCGACCAC
>JAUWCP010000031.1 GCA_030609245.1 Hyphomicrobium sp. | reverse complement strand
TGGCGTGAGCGGCGGCGCGCCGGGCGCGCGCCTCAGTCCTCGCCGCCGATTTTTCGTCCACTGTCATGAGGAAAGCAAAGAAGATAGCCGCGGTGGCCGTCGAAGCAAATGATCCCGCGTGGTTCCTACAAAAAGTAGGTGGGCGCCATGTGTCCGAAGCCACGACTCCGGCAGGGACAGCTCCCGTTCGGATCTTATAGGCCCCGGGGAACATATGTGCTTCAAACGAGCCCCGCAGCTGATTCTATTGTAACCGTGGAACGCGAGTTTTCCAAATGTCACGCGAAAGCGCGTGAAAACCTAAGATGATGCGTTGCCAGATCCCGCAGCCGGCTCGTCGCTTTTGGCAGCCGGCGCAACTGCGTGAGGCGGCTGCCCCTTCACAGTCTCGGGCTTGCTTTTGGCGGCGGCCTCGGCACGAGCGTCCCAAAGCTCATCGGCAATGTAAAGCGCGGCCATCAGCAGTAGGCGTTGCTCGCCCACATTGCCTAACTCGCGCGTTAGATCCTCCACACGCGATCTGACATAGGCGGCAAGCTCCTTTAGGCGCGCCTCCTCGTCATCTCCGCAATCGAAGCGGAAGAAACGTCCGTTCAGATTGATTGCAACTTGGCCCATCGCCCCCTGCCAGCGCATCCTTGCGCGGCTCCATCAAACGAATCAGGCTTCGCTTTCGATGGCGTTATGCAGCGAATCGATAACCCAATCAATGCGATTGACTACATCATCACGGCCTTGTTCAAGGCTGGCGGTGCGCTCACCCGCTACCTCCAGCCGGGCCTTTAAACGTTCGCGCTCTTTTTCCAAGGACTTGATTCGTGTCTCAAGCTTCAGCTTGGCCTCAGAAGCCGCTTTTGTGGTCCGGGACGGCCGCTTTGCTGGCCGTTTGGCCGTCTTCGCTTTGCGCTGAGCCATCCGCCAAATTCCCACTTCCCCGCTCTCGCCCAGTGGCCTCGGGCGATCCGCGCGTCCCCTGAAAAAACATGACCTTATTGGCACCGGCTCGCACGCGTCAACAAACGAAGCCGTGCGCGCCACGTACCCCACAAGAAATCGCAAAAGTGCAAAGTTTTAGGTCAGAATCAGCTGGCGAGGTATGCCTCATTGACAGGGCTTGGTGACGTCAAGTTAATGGCCACGCTTTTCGCTTCAGGCAACGCCGGGGCGCAAATGCCCCGTTTTGGCGACAAATTCCGCCACCACGTATTTCGACAAGAGCACCTGCAGGGAGGAAAAGATGGCAGTGAAAGTCGCGATCTCTGGATTCGGCCGCATCGGCAGAAACGTGCTGCGCGCGGCCGCCGAGGCCCAGCGCAGCGACATTCACTTCGTCGCCATCAACGATCTGGTGCCCGCCAAGGATAATGCTCACTTGTTCAAATATGACAGCGTTCACGGACGGTTCCCCGGCCAAGTGAAGGTCGACGGCGATCTGATGGATGTCGGTTTGAGCGCGCCCGTCAAGGTGCTGGCTGAAAGAGACCCCACCAAGCTGCCTTGGAAAGAGCTCGGCGTCGACATCGTCATGGAGTGCACCGGAATTTTTACGGACAAGGACAAGGCCACGGTGCACCTTGATGCTGGCGCCAAGCGCGTGCTTGTCTCCGCGCCGTCAAAGGGGGCCGACATCACGGTGGTCTACGGCGTGAACCACGACAAGCTCACTGCCGACGACAAGATCGTTTCGAACGCCTCGTGCACAACGAATTGTCTCGCCCCTGTCGCGAAAGTGCTGAACGACCTCGTTGGTATACAGTCGGGTTTCATGACGACGATACACGCCTACACCAACGACCAGCGCATCCTCGATCAGGCGCACAAGGACATGCGCCGCGCACGCGCGGCGGGACTGTCCATGATACCAACGTCGACGGGTGCGGCCTCCGCCGTCGGCCTCGTGCTGCCCGAGCTCAAAGGCAAGCTCGACGGCACGGCGATCCGCGTGCCGACGCCGAACGTCTCAGTTGTCGACCTGAATTTCATCCCCGGCCGTGAGACCACGGTCGAAGAGATCAACCAGGCGATGGAGCACGCAGCTCAGCAGCAGATGAAAGGCGTGCTGGACTACGTGACAGAAGAACTGGTTTCGATCGATTTCAACCACTCGCCCTTTTCGTCGAATTTCGATTCCACCCAGACGCAGATCGTCAACGGCCGGCTTGGGCGCGTACTATCTTGGTACGATAACGAGTGGGGCTTCTCCAACAGGATGCTCGACACCGCGGTCGCCATGGGAAAGCTGCTTTAGCGCCCCCGCGCTTAAGGGATGAACAGGTATCAGCACATCGTTGTCCTGACCGGCGCGGGGCTGTCTGCCGAATCCGGGCTGTCGACGTTCCGCGACAAGGGTGGCATCTGGTCGAAGTACGATTACCGTGACGTCGCCACGCCTGAGGGCTTTGCCCGCGATCCAGGCCTCGTGCTCGATTTCTACAATCAACGCCGCCAGGGGCATGCGCATGTGGCGCCCAACGCGGCGCACGTGGCGTTGGCGCGCCTTGAGCGCGAGCACCCAGGCGAAGTGGTCGTTGTCACGCAAAACATCGATGCGCTCCACGAAGCGGCCGGTTCCCAGCACCTGATCCACATGCATGGCGAATTGCTAAAGGCGCTATGCGCAAGCTGCGGCGCACGCCATCCTTGGGAGCAGGACATCGCTGGAGACACGCCATGCCCTGCGTGCGCCACGACCGGCGGGATGCGCCCAGACGTCGTGTGGTTCGGCGAGATGCCCTATCATATGGAGCGCATTGCCACGCATTTGAGCGCGGCGGATTTGTTCATCTCCATCGGCACCAGCGGGAACGTTTATCCAGCGGCAGGGTTCGTCGCCGAGGCGCGTATGAATGGTGCCCACACGGTGGAGCTCAACCTGGAACCATCCGAAGGCGCCAGCCTGTTTACCGAGGCGATCCACGGCCCTGCAACCGAAGTCGTTCCGGTATACGTGGAACGATTGCTCACCGGCTAGCGCCGGAAGATGGCGACGGCCTCAATATGGGCTGAGAAGAGAAACTGGTCGATAGGCGTGATGGCATCCAGCCGGTAACCGCCGTCGATCAGTGTGCGCGCATCGCGTGCGAGGGTTGCGGGATTGCACGAAACCCCCGCAATCACCGCAACCTTCGATTTGGCAAGCATGGCAGCTTGCGCGGCCGCACCTGCGCGCGGCGGATCGAACACCACGGCGTTGAATGGCTCCAGCTCCTTCACCGACAAAGGTTCGCGAAAAAGATCTCGCACCTTCGAGCGTATGGGTTTGAGGCCCGGGTTCCGCTTAACTGCGGCTTCCAGCGCGGCGATGGCTTGGCGATCGCCGTCAACAGCCAGAACCTGTGTTGACGCCGCCAATGGAAAGGTGAACGTGCCCAGTCCGCAAAAAAGATCCGCAATGCGTTTTGCTTTGGGCATGGCCGATGTGACGAGCCGCACCATTTCGGCCTCGGCTCCGATCGCGGCCTGCAAGAAGGCGCCAGGCGGCGGCACAACGGCCGCTGTGCCTAAGCGAATGACGGGCTCGGCCACCTGATAGAGTGTATCTGCGCCAATGCTGACACGCGCAAGCTTCAAGGCGGATGCCTCACGCGCTAGACGCTCGCGGACGTCGGCGGGAAGATCGCTGCGCACACCTTCGATGGCAAGATCGATCCCATTAGTAGCGAGCGTCACCACAAGGCGAGCCTCGCCCCGGCGCGTCAGCAGCGGTTCAATAAGCGTGCGCAAGCCCGGCAGCGCCTGCACAATCTCTGGCGCTGTCACCGGACACACTTGGAGGTCGACAATTTCGTTGCCACGCGCCTCGTGAAAGCCAACGATAGCCCCGCGGCCGGTGCGGCGTGCCGCAAAAGTTGCGCGCCGGCGTGCACCGAGCCCCTCACCCGCCACAGGCGCAACGGGTGCGTCAATGCCCCGCGCTGCAAAAGCATCGACCACGAGCTGGCGCTTCCACGCCAAATACGCGTTCCGCTCCATATGCTGGAGAGCGCACCCCCCACAATGGCTGAAATGCGGGCAAACGGGTTGAATGCGCTGAGCACTGGGCCTCAGCACGTCGAGCAGCCGGCCACGCTCGCCGGAAACATCGGTGCGCACGTATTCGCCAGGCAGCACATATGGCACGAAGACAGCGCCAGAGGTCGTGTCCGCAATCCCGTCGCCTTGGGCGCCCAGGCGGGCGATATCGAGGTCGCGCGTCTCACCCATCGCGCAACGCCCCAAGCAAAAATTCTTCGTTGCCCGATCCGCCCTTAATCGGCGAAGCAATGATGCCAGAAATGCGCCAACCCGGCTGCGCGGAGAACCACGCCGTCACATCGTCCACTGCGGCTTGTCTTGCCGCTTCGTCGCGAACGATGCCGCCCTTGCCAACGCGTTTCCGACCCACCTCGAACTGCGGCTTGATAAGCGCAACGAGCCAAGCGCCGGGTGCGGCGAGTGCCAGGGCAGGGGCGAGCGCTTTGGTCAGCGAGATGAAGCTCACGTCGGCGACGATGGCGGTGACAGGATTAGGCATCAGCTGGCGTGTAACGGTTCGCGCATCACACCCTTCGAGCGAGATCACGCGTGGATCACTCCTGAGGCTGGCATGCAATTGATCATGGCCGACATCGACGGCGTACACCTTTTCTGCCCCCCGGGTCAGTAGGACTTGCGTAAAGCCGCCCGTAGAAGCACCGACGTCAAGTGCCACGCGGCCCTCAGGATCAAATTCAAACGCATCCAGTGCGGCCACCAGCTTTACGGCCCCGCGCGACACATAAGCCGGCGTGCCAGGCGCCAGGGTCAGCACTTGGTTGGCCGCGACCTCGGCGCTAGGCTTGGTGCAGACCTTCTGATCTATGGAAACTCTTCCGTGTTTGATCAAATCTTGTGCTTGCGACCGGCTCGGCGCCAGCCCGCGTTCGACAAGAACAAGATCCAATCGTCTTCGCATGGTAACGAGTGTACGCTATCTATGCGCTAGCGCTCAAAGCCGCCCCAAGCAAACCATGCCACGGAGCCCCGCAATGAAGTCCGCCATCGCCGCTACCCTTGTCGCCCTGTCGCTTGCCGCCTGTGGACAGGAAAGCGAGATGAAGCGCACGCCATCGCCCGCTGGCGCCAAGGTCTTTTTCATCGAGCCTGCCGACGGCGCTACGGTGACAAACCCGGTCACCGTGAAGTTCGGCATCGAGGGCATGGAAGTTGCGCCGGCAGGCACCGACAAGCCAAACACCGGCCATCACCACGTGCTAATCGACACAGTGCTCGAAGACTTTGAGTCTCCCATCCCCGCTGACGATACGCACAAGCACTTTGGCAAAGGCCAGACCGAGACGCAGCTCGAGCTGACGCCTGGCGAGCATTCATTGCAGCTCCTCCTCGGCGACCAGAACCACATCCCGCACGATCCCATCGTGGAGTCGGAATCAATTACGATCACTGTGGAGTAAGCGCTCGCCGTCTCACGCACGGCTGGCTTCAGTGAGAGGCGTCTCGCGCCCAAGCGCACCTAACACCGTTGTAATGATGCCGGGCGCCGAGAGACCGGCCTGCTCGTACATGCGTTCAGGCTTGTCGTGGTCGATGAAAATGTCGGGGAACACCATCGTGCGCACTTTGAGGCCGCGATCCAAGAGAGCGCTTTCGGACAGGAACCGCAGCACATGGCTTCCAAAGCCGCCAATCGCCCCTTCCTCCACTGTCACCAGAATCTCGTGGTTCTGAGCAAGCCGCCGGACAAGATCCTCATCGAGCGGCTTGGCGAAGCGGGCATCGGCCACGGTGGTCGAAAGGCCGAAGCCGGCCAACTGATCTGCGGCCTTGAGGCACTCGTAAAGGCGCGCGCCAAGGGAGATCAGCGCAACGGTTGAACCTTCGCGCAAGATACGCCCTTTGCCGATCGAAAGCGGCACGCCCTCTTCCGGCATCTCGACCCCTTGGCCTTCACCGCGCGGATAACGCAATGCGCACGGCCCATCGTCGATGGCGGCTGCCGTTGCCACCATGTGCTTCAGTTCAGCTTCATCGGCTGCCGCCATTAACGTGAAGCCCGGCAGGCACCCCAGAAAGGCGATGTCGAAGGAGCCGGCGTGCGTCGGCCCATCCGCGCCCACGAACCCGGCCCGATCGATGGCAAAGCGCACGGGCAGGCGCTGAATGGCGACATCGTGCACGACCTGATCGTAGGCGCGTTGTAGGAACGTGGAGTAGATCGCGGCGAACGGCTTCAAACCTTCCGTGGCCAGACCGGCTGCAAACGTGACGGCGTGCTGCTCAGCGATGCCGACGTCGAAAGCACGCTCGGGGAATTCCTTGGCGAAAAGGTCTACACCCGTACCGTCCGGCATCGCGGCCGTGATGGCGACGATCTTGTCGTCCTTGCGCGCCTCGGCGATGAGGCTTTGGCCGAATACCTTGGTGTAAGTCGGCGCATTGGGCTTCGACTTGACCTGCGCACCGGTAACAACGTTGAACTTGGCGACACCGTGGTACTTGTCGTCGGAGGCTTCGGCGGGGGGGTATCCCTTGCCCTTCTTGGTGACGACATGGACAAGAATCGGGCCCTGCTTGGCATCGCGCACGTTCTTGAGCACAGGCAACAGTTGGTCCAGGTTGTGCCCGTCAATCGGGCCGACGTAGTAGAAGCCCAGCTCCTCAAACCAACCCCCACCCTGCCAAAGGTGGCGCGTATATTCCTCGATGCGGGCAGCGCGACGCTCCCAGCTCTTGGGCAACTGTCTGGCGAGCTGCTTGGCGATGTCGCGCAAATAGAAATAGGTGCCGCTTGAGGTGATGCGGGCAAGGTACGCCGACATCGCACCCGTCGGGGGGGCAATCGACATATCGTTGTCGTTGAGGACGACAATTAGGCGCTCATCGCGCGCACCAGCATTGTTTAAGGCCTCATAGGCCATGCCTGCGCTCATGGCGCCATCGCCGATCACGCACACGACGTTGTTGTCGTTCCCCGCAAGATCCCGCGCCACAGCCATACCGAGACCTGCGGAGATCGAAGTGGACGAATGCGCTGCGCCGAAAGGATCGTATTCGCTCTCGGTGCGCTTGGTGAATCCTGAAAGGCCGCCCGGCTGGCGCAACGTGCGGATGCGATCGCGCCGGCCCGTGATAATCTTATGCGGATAGGTCTGGTGGCCGACATCCCAGACGAGCCGGTCACGCGGCGTATCGAACACCCAATGCAACGCGACGGTAAGCTCCATCACGCCGAGACCGGCCCCGAGGTGGCCGCCAGTTACAGATACCACGTCGACCGTCTCCTGGCGCAGTTCTGCCGCCAGTTGCGGCAAATCGGACGCGGCAAGCTTGCGCAGATCCTCTGGGAACTTCACGAGATCGAGGAGAGACGTCTTTGAAGCTTTGTACACTGAACTTTCCGTTTCGGTGACCTACTCCTTCTTATGGCAGACGATTGCGCCTCCGCAAGGGAACATCGCAGGCCACGACAATAGTCATGGCCCAAATAAGCCAAAGCACGGCCAAGCGAGGAGTGCGGCCCCCTGACAGGGGGTGACCGAAGGGCGGCCTAACTCACCCACGGTTGCAATGCCTCCAGGCCTCGTGAGGTTTGATCTTCTTGGTGATAAGCCGGGCGCGACAAACATTCGCAGCTCGGTCAACGAGCGGGCAGTCGCAGTTGCGGACCATGAGGGGCTAGTTCTGTGGATCGAAGGGCTCGGCACCCGACGGTGCGCCGTCGGCGTTAATTGTGAGCTTTTCCACCCTGGCTTCAGCTTGCTTTAAAAGCCGGTCACAGTGCTCTTTGAGTGCCTCGCCGCGCTCGAAGATCACGATCGACTCCTCAAGCTCCACGTCGCCGCGCTCCAGCCGGCCGACGATGGTCTCCAGCTCTTTGAGCGCGCTCTCAAAGCTCATTTCCTTGATGTCCGAATTCTTGGGCGATGCCTTGGCCATGATCATGTCCACAATGCGCCCCGCAATGGCGCGCTACTGATTATGCGCCCACGTCCATGAGCGTCTTGACGTGAACCGCAACCGATCTTGCCAGCGCCGTCAAGTCATAGCCGCCTTCAAGCATCGACACGATGCGTCCGTTACTGTGTGTCGCGGCCATAGCGGCGAGTTTCTCGGTTGCCCACATAAAATCGGCCTCCACGAGGCGCAGGTTGGCGAGCGGGTCGGCTTCATGCGCATCAAATCCGGCCGAAATCACGACGAGATCAGGGCCGAAGTTATGCAGCGCGGGGAGAATGCGCGATTCGAACGCCTCACGGAATGCTTCCCCACCATCGTCGGCACGCAACGGCGCGTTAAACACGTTGCCCACGCCCGTTTCGTTGAGCGCCCCGGTGCCTGGAAACAGCGGCATCTGGTGCGTGGAGCCATAAAATAGATCCTTATCCGACCAGAAGATGTCCTGCGTCCCGTTACCATGGTGGACATCGAAGTCGACGACCCCAACACGTTCAGCCCCGTGCTTAGCGCGCGCATAATGACTGGCGATCGCGGCGTTGGAAAACAGACAGAAGCCCATGGCCCGGTCGTCCTCAGCATGATGCCCGGGCGGGCGCACCTGACAGAAGGCGTTGGCGGCATCGCCTGCGATCACGGCATCGACAGCACGCAGACCGGCACCGACGGCACGCAGCGCTGCTTCCCATGAGCCAGCAGAAATTACCGTATCGGAATCTATGTGAGTTCGGCGACTGATTGGGCCGGTGGCAACCGCGCGGATCTTTTCCAGGTACTCGACAGAATGGGCAAGCTTGATCTGCTCCTCGACATCGTCGCGCAGTGGTGCCTCCTCACGCTCGAGGTCCTTGAACACATCATGCGCCAACACCTTGTCGATGGCGCGCATACGATCAGGGCGCTCGGGATGGCCCGGTCCGGTGTCGTGATCAACAAAACAGGGGTGAGTGATGAGAAGCGTCGTCATAGTGGGGGATTATTCTGCCAACGTTCACGGCGAATTCGCCGTCATGTTAGCGCGATCTGCCGAAAGGACCAGGGCTTCAGCTTTTTAGGTCGGACAGGTCAGAAATGGGCGCAATGGTCACACCCGGCGGCGGCGGGCAATTCTCGGGCACAAAAAAGTCGGGCGCTAACGGCATCGCCGGGTCGACGCTGTATTGGGAGAAGTTGGTCACACCGCCCATCTCGTGCAAAACCGTGTCGTCAATCAGAAAATTTCCAGTGAAGGAGTTTGCCGGCTGCCGGAGGACGAGATGCGCGGCGTCCGCCACGATGTCCTTCGTGCGGCTCATGCGCATGACTTTCTCGCCGCCCAAAATGTTTTTGATTGCGGCCGTGGCAATCGTCGTGCGCGGCCACAACGCGTTGACCGCAATGCCGTCCTCTTTCAGCTCCTCTGCAAATCCCAGAACGCACAAGCTCATGCCGTACTTGGCAATGGAATAGGCCACATGCCCGGCGAACCATTTCGGTGCGAGGTCGAGCGGGGGCGAGAGCATGAGAACGTGCGGGTTCGACGCCTGCCTGAGAAACGGCAAGCAGGCCTTGGTGACGAGGAACGCGCCGCGTGTGTTGACGCCGAGCATAAGATCGAAGCGTTTGAGGGTCGTCTCCTCAATGGTGCTCAATGACAGCGCACTTGCATTGTTCACGCAGATATCGATGCCGCCAAATGTCTTCACCGTTCTTGCGACAGCGTCTTGCACCTGGTCTTCGAAACGAATGTCGCAAGCGAGTGCCAACGCGCGGCCGCCAGCTTGCTCAACTTGCTGCGCGGCTGTCTCAATCGTGCCTTCAAGCTTGGGGTGAGGTTCTTGCGTCTTGGCCGCGATGGCGATGTTAGCACCATCTCGGGCGGCGCGTAGCGCAATGGCAAGCCCGATGCCGCGGCTCGCTCCGGTGATGAAAAGTGTCTTTCCCTTTAGTTCCGCCATCGAAGCCGCCGCTCATCCTGCCTTCGGTTCCACGCCCTGGGTATGCTTACGGAAGAACCGCAGTGGCAGCATCAAAATCCTCCAGGCGTATCGGAGCAGCGAGACGGTCAGCGCGGGGACACCTACAATTGGCAGGAAGATGACGAAGTAGGCCAGAAAGCGCACAGTTTGCGCGGCCCGGTAGCCCGCCACCCCGCGATATTCCTCGCGCTGCTCTGCCGGCCAAATGTGCCTCCACCAATCGCGCGTGACGGACCAACCGATGAGGCCCGCCAAGAGGCCGCCAAGATAGGCAGCCTGATAGTTCCATGGGATCCAGGGAATTATGCGGCGATCAAGCTCCCTCTGGCGCGCCTCATCGCGGGCGTACACATCCACCGCATCGACGATGACGTTGCCGGTGATCTGCGAGGTTGCCACGCTCAGCCATTCGCCCACCACGCCGGTGATCGGCTGCGCTGCCGAGCCGGCTGGCATTGCGCGCACGATGACACGGCCGCTGCCTTCGCGAGCCGCGGTGACAGTGAACTGCCCGCGGCTTGCGGCAAGCCCATCCAGGAAGTCGCCAAGCGTCGCCCGCTTCACGGCAGCATCGAGCCCGTCAACGGAAATGCGCTGCCAGAGCCAATTGCGCCCACCTGGCTGACGCGGCGCTTGCGAATGCAGAATGACAAGATTGACGTCGGCATTCTCGGCAGCGCGGATCACGTCGAGCACCTTGAGACTCTGCTCCGGCCCGTTCTCCGGGCGGAAGAAAAGAAGGTTGTCTTCGACACGGCCGGTCACAAGGACCGTCTGACCGCGCACCGATCGCACCGCATCGTCGAGCTTGGCTGGATCGATGGAATCGACGAGCGCGTTTTTGGTTCCAGCCTCCAGGCGTGGGGCGGACGAGAGCGTTTGAGGGCCGCCGGGCTTAAGGGACAGGGTGCGAATGCTCGACCGGTTCAAGGGGCGCTCCAGCTGCGCAATTGCCTCGTTGAAGAGCTTTTGGTCGGTAAGCTCAACAATGAGATTGGCGCGCACCTCGGCGAAGAACTTGTCGCCGGCCGATCCGACACGGCGCACCAAGGGAAAGCTATCCCTGCCAACCATGACATGCAGCGTTGCGTCGCCCGGTAGTGCCTTCAAGATGGCGCGTTCACCAAAGACGGTGTCTTCGGTGAGATAGATTGTCAGCTTGGTGTCGCTAGCTATCTCCGGCAGCAGCGTTGGCACCGCGCGTTTGAGCTCATCGGGCGTGCCGGCGGTAAACACATCTCCGTTGCGATTGACGAATTTCCAGTGTCCCTCCGGAGTTGCATGCGCCGCCAACGTTGCACCCTTGGCGGTTGGGGGAAGCGCCTTGATGTGAGCGGCAGCGCGATCGAGCACAGCGACGCCAGACCTAGCGGTTTTGGTCCCCGCTTCGCCCGCCTCACGCGTTATCTTCAAAAACCAGTTCGCTTGCGCAACGGGGATGGAAGCAGCTAACAGCGCCGCAGCAAACGCGCTGCGAACGGCGGCAGATCCAATTGCGGCAATCAGCGGCATACTTCCATTTTCCATGTTTGCGGGAGGAGCCTACACACTCTTTGGACAGAATTCAGCCCAAGCGGCTATGACAGATGAGGCAATCGTATGAGGCGTCCACAAAGAGCATGGCCATTGTGAAGGCAACCGACGGGGCGATCCGCGTCGCCGCCGAGCATGTGCGCGAGGGGCAGCTCGTCGCCTTTCCCACCGAGACCGTCTACGGCCTCGGCGGCGATGCGACCAATGGCAAGGCGGTGGCCGCAATTTTCGAAGCAAAGGGGCGACCACGATTCAATCCTTTAATCGTGCATGTAGCCGACATCGCCAACGCGAAGACCCACGCCGAATTCACACCGCTCGGGCTACGCCTTGCCGAGGCGTTTTGGCCGGGGCCGCTGACGTTGGTACTGAGACGGCGAGCCGAGTCCGATCTCTGCGATCTCACGTCCGCCGGGCTTGAGACGATTGCTATTCGCGTACCCGATCATCCCATTGCGCAAGCTCTGCTCAAAGCCGCCGGCCGGCCCCTCGCCGCGCCCTCCGCCAACAGGTCAGGACGCGTGAGCCCGACGCAAGCAGAGCATGTGAAGATCGACCTCGGCGAGCGCGTCGGGCTCATCCTCGATGGCGGCCCGACAGCGCATGGGCTGGAATCCACCATCATCGACGCCACGGGCGAAGCGCCTGTCTTGTTGCGCACCGGCGCCGTGCCTGCCGAGACGATCGAGTCCGTGCTGGGCCAATCTATCAGCCGCGCTGCGGAGACCGGCGACAGGCCGCAGTCGCCAGGTCAACTCCCAAGCCACTACGCGCCGGAGGCAAGAGTCCGGCTCGGCGCAATTGACGTGCACGAAGGGGAAGCGTTGCTTGCGTTTGGATCCGACGTACCGGCCACCACCGGCCCCATGTTCAATCTCAGTGCGACAGGCGACCTCGTCGAAGCAGCGGCCAACTTCTTTGCCGCGCTGCGCGCCCTCGATCAGACAGGCACCGATAGAATTGCCGTCATGCCGATCCCCGAGCACGGGTTGGGCGAAGCAATCAATGACCGGCTACGCCGCGCCGCGGCACCACGGTCATGAGGAGAGAAAATGAGATGCGAAATGCGTCAATCCGCCGAGCCGGCGCGAACATTGGCGTGTGCGTCCTTAGACGCCGCAGCGGTCAACGCGGCATTGTCAGCCTTCGCGAGCTTAGGCGGCCAAGTTGCTAAGATCGCATAAGCCGCCATCAAAGACAGGCTAGCCAAAGTGAAACTGGCGACGATCCGCTGCAATGGAGCTCCCTCGTGCAAAAACACGCGATTTATCTATAAGGTAGCCCCTAAGCGCCGCAAAGCTTTCAGGGCAGTTTCATAATGCGTCGTGCAATCGTGCAACACTTTCGCAACGGCGCCGGCCCTATGGGTTTGCCTACCGGCGCGCTCATCGGTAGATGGACATGATGCAGCGTCCTGTCACCCGCCCGGTTCCCTCCGATGTCTTGAAACGCTTCTCTGACATCGTAGGACGCGAGCATGCCCTGTCGGACCCTGAGCAGCAGCTTCCCTACCTGCGGGAGTGGCGAGATCGCTATGTTGGCCGGGCTGCGCTGGTGCTACGCCCAGGCACGACCGAGCAGGTCGCGCTAATTATGAAAACAGCACACGAGGCCGGCGTCGGCGTCGTACCGCAAGCTGGCAACACAGGGCTGGTCGGTGGGCAGATTCCTTCGGAGACGGGTGCCGAGATCGTTCTTTCCGTCTCACGTCTGAAAAGCATTCGCGCGATCGATTTCGCCAGTACCGCCATGATCGCTGAAGCCGGCGTGACGCTCGCTGAGGTCCATGCCGCGGCAGACAAGCGCGGACGGCTATTCCCTTTGAGCCTGCCCTCGGAGGGCAGCTGCCAAATTGGCGGCGTCCTGGCTACCAATGCAGGCGGTGTTGATGTGTTGGCCTATGGCAATGCCCGCAACCTCGCTCTCGGACTGGAAGTGGTCCTGGCGGACGGGCGCATTTGGAATGGTCTCAAGACCTTGAAGAAGGACAACACGGGCTACGACTTGAGAGATCTTTTTATCGGCTCGGAGGGGACGCTCGGCATCATTACGGCAGCAGCGCTAAAGCTTTTTCCCAAGCCGGCGGAGAAGGCCACCGCATTCGTGGCGCTACCCGAAATAGCATCTGCGCTCGGGCTGTTCGGGCTGGCTGAGGAACGCGCGCACTCCAGGCTGACGGCGTTTGAATTCATGAGCCGCTTCGCCATCGAACTCGTGCTGCGGCACATTCCCGACACCAAGCTGCCCTTGCAAGGCAAATCGCCCTGGTACGTGCTCATCGAAGTTTCCGGAGCCGAGGCGGACGGGACGGCGGCGGCGACCTTGGAACGACTGCTCACGGAAGCAACCCAAAAGGGCCTCGTCACCGATGCAGTCATTGCCAGTTCACTGGCACAGGCCAACGCCTTGTGGCGTCTGCGCGAGACGGCGTCAGAAGCGCAGAAACCCGAAGGCGGCAGCATAAAACACGACATCTCAGTGCCGGTGCCCCTCATACCGGAATTTCTGAAGCGCGCGGCAGCCGTCGTCGAGGCGGTTTCCCCCGGCGCTCGCCCCGTCGTGTTCGGACACTTCGGTGACGGTAACGTGCACTACAACGTCACGCAGCCGCCCCACATGGAGAAAGCGCGCTATCTCGCGCTGTGGGATCGCATGTCGACGGCAGTGCACGGGCTTGTCACAAGAATGGACGGCTCGATCTCTGCCGAGCACGGTATTGGGCGCATGAAGCGCGGCGACTTGGAAAAATTTAAAAGTCCGGTTGAGCTTGAGATCATGCGCGCCTTGAAGTCCGCGCTCGACCCAAAAGGCATCCTGAACCCAGGAAAACTGCTTTAGGGCACTTAGTTGAAGCCCCCAATCTGCTCAAATCACCGGCGGGTTGGAGACGGGTTCCTGCACTTCAGGTCCCTCATTGCGTGGATTGTTGAGCTTGCGGCTCACCTCCACAATCTGCAGAAGGTCCTCCGGCGGCGCGTGCAGCAGGGCAAGGATGAGTTCAGCAGATCCCGAGCTGCAATCGAGCCAGGCATCGAAGTGCTCCGGCGCGATGATGACCGGCATACGGTCGTGCAGATTAGACATGGACTGGTTCGCCGCCGTGGTGAGGATAGCCATAGATTCCATCTCGCTGCCGTCCGCGCCCTGCCAATGCTCGTAAATGCCTGCCATGCCCATGGGCCCACACTCGCGCAGACGCACCAGATGCGGCCGTTTGGCGCCCGCAGCACCCGTCCACTCGTAAAAGCCGTCGGTCGGGACCAGGCAGCGCCGGTGACACATGGCCGCGCGGAAGGAAGGTTTCTCAGCAGCGGTTTCCGAACGGGCGTTGATCATCATCCTGAATTCGCGGGGGTCTTTGACCCACGAGGGGATGAGCCCCCAGCGCACGAGCGCCAGCTCGCGGCCGCCGTTGTGGGTGTCGCGCACGATGGCGACAGGCTGCGATGGCGCAATGTTGTAGCGGGGAGGGAACACCGCCTCGTTGTCGTAGCGAAAGTAGGCGCGTACGGCTTCGGGCGGCGAGGTGAGACTGTAGCGCGAGCACATGGTGACGCAGGGTAGCTTCGCTGGACCGTTGAGAGAAGTGGGTACGCCGCGCGAACGCCAGAATCCATGTTAATGTTAGCAGCCATGACGAACGATTATTCCAGGATCGAAAAGCCTGCCGTGCTGTCGAAGGCCGGTGCTCTTGCACTCGTCGCGTATGCACTACTGGCTGCGATGTCGACGGCACATGCGGCTCAATCGGACAGCAAACCCTACGACGAAAAACTCTTTCGTCTCTCCGAGATCCTTGGGTCCGTTCACTATCTGCGCGAGCTGTGTGGAGCGGATGAGGATCAGTTATGGCGCCAGAGCATGCAAGACATTGTGAAGGCTGAAGGCTACACGGCGCTGCGTCGCGCGCGCCTGACGCGCAGTTTCAACCGCGGCTACCGCAGCTACAGCCGCACCTATAATACTTGCAGCCCCTCGGCCCAGAACGCCATCAACCGATTCCTTGCGGAAGGCGCCAGAATCGCCGACGGATTAGTTAAGTCCGTACCCTGAAACGATATACCAACCACCTCAACGTTTACTGTGAATGGGCGCCACCTCTGTCGCGCGCTGCTCACCATGCTACGAACGTTTCCTGCACTAAGATGCGTCGGCAAAGGAGCTCTGAC
>JAUWCP010000178.1 GCA_030609245.1 Hyphomicrobium sp. | reverse complement strand
GCTTGGCCGCAGTTGAGTGCGCAAAGCCAGTTCGCACGTGGGCGTCTGGGGTGAGCACTGGGTGGTGTCTCCGTGGGTGCTGGCGTTGGGTGCGCGTATATCGGCGAAATTCGTGCCTCTTGCAACGCCCGAAACGTCGATCGGCGCTGGCTGCGGCTGTTGGGCTTGATCACCAAAGCCAGTTGCGTCTCCACCGTTCTCAACGCCGCGCGGCAGCCGTGTCGACATTGCGAACGGCTGGCCAGCGATACGCGCACCGTACCAGTTAGTCCGCTCGCCAGCCGTACAGCCAATCATAACGTGCCATGAGCCGCTGCGGAGAAATGGATCGCAGCGCAAGGTTGCGCGCTTGCGCGAGCGGGCCGGAGAGGTGATAGATGCGCCCGTTCTGGCGGGAAGCTGCCGCGACGTGAGCGGCCCGATCGCGCCGCTGGCGCCCGTACCAGGCGAGCGCGCCCGTCATGTCGGTATCGAACCGGTATAAAGCGTCAGCGAGGACGGCGGCGTCCTCCAGCGCGAGCACGCCGCCTTGTGCCAGGAATGGCAGAACGGGATGCGCTGCATCTCCCAGCAAGGCAACCGGCCCGCGCGACCACGTTCGCGGTACCGGCAGCGTATGCAAGGTCCACCGCTTCCAGGTTTGAGCGTTCTCAAGCAAATCGTGCAGCGATTGTGTGCAAGGTGGCACGCGCTGCTGTACCCAATTGGCTGGGATCGGTGCACTCCAGTCTTTGTCGTCGTGTGTGTCATTGACGATCGCAACAAGCGCAAGCTCACGCCCGTTCGCAACGGGATAATGCACGACGTGTGCTCCGGGGAAGAGCCACACATTGGTTTCCATCTTGCGAAGAGTGTCAGGCACCGCATCGGCGGCGAGAACGGTTCGCGCCGCGCTCTTACCCAAGAAGCGGGGTGCGCGCGGGTCAAATTGCAGGCTTCTCACGGTGGACCAAACACCGTCCGCCGCGATCAGTGCCTTTCCCGTCCACGCGCGACCGTCCGTGGAGGTGACGGCGACCACCTGTCCGTCGGTCGCAATCTCCGCCACATCGAACCCTAACGACAGGGCGACGAGGGGCTCAGCGCGGGCAGCGCGCAAGAGCGCACTGTGCAAGTCGCTGCGATGGGCCACCCAATAAGGTGCGCCGTGGCGCGCCGCGATCCAGCCGCCCAGAGGCAGGCAAGCAAGTTCGTCACCGGTCGTCCCGTCACGCACGCGGATCGATTCCGGCACTGCGACGTAAGGGCGAAGAGCCTCCGCCACGCCTAAGAGGCGTAAGATGCGCGTGCCATTGGGACCGATCTGGATGCCGGCGCCTTCTTCGTGGAAATCTGCGCGCCGCTCTAAAACATGCGAGGCAATTTTGCGCCGTGCGAGCGCTACGGCTGCGGCTAGCCCGCCGATACCACCGCCGGCGATGAGCACCGGTTGTGTTCGATCCTTGCGCGCATTCTCCAAAGCCGCTTTGGCGTCCTCGTTTGCCAGCGTATGGGTGCGCCGCACGCTCATGTCACGTTGCCGTAGGGAGCGCAGGACGTCAGTCGAAATCCTCCACGAGATTGACGAGGCAGCCCCTGGGGTCTGAATCGTTAGCCGTCAGGCGCGGATCGTGGATATAGAGGGTCGAGCAATAGGGACAAAGGATCTGCCCGTCATCGCCCATGTCGAGATACACGTGCGGGTGATCGAAAGGCATGCGCGCGCCCATGCAGTTCAGCTCGCGTACGCCTATGAAGATCTTCTCGACGCCTTGATCGTTGGCAAGGTGCGGGACGACGCTTTCAGTCATTCTTTCCGCCTAGTGGATGTCTTAACGGTCATGGTCCGACGATAGCCGCCACTATCCCGAAATGATAGGGGTGTGGCCAACGCAAACTCAAGGCTAAAGGGACCAATGCTGGTGCACACGTTCGATTCCAATGGTGTCGAGATCGCCTATGTCGACGAGGGGGCGGGCGATCCAGTACTCCTCATCCACGGGTTCGCATCGAATGTTGCGACCAATTGGATCGACACCGGCTGGGTTCAGACACTGACGGCGGCAGGGCGCCGCGTCATCGCATTCGACAATCGCGGGCACGGGCGCAGTGCCAAGCTCTATGCGACGGATGACTATGGGGCGCCGCTGATGGCGGAGGACGCGCGCCGTCTTCTCGACCACCTGAATATCGAGGCTGCCGACATCATGGGCTATTCCATGGGCGCGCGCATTTCCGCCTTTCTGGCGATCGCGCACCCGCAGCGTGCCAGAAGCCTCGTTTTCGCAGGACTGGGCTTCAACATGGTGCGTGGTGTTGCCGGCACCGGGCCAGTTGCGCGCGCGCTTGAGGCGGGAAGCATCGACGAGGTCAAGAACCCGACAGCGCGTACATTCCGCGCCTTTGCCGAGCAGACCGGCAGTGATCTCAAGGCACTCGCCGCTTGCATTCGCTCCGCCCGCGCGCCCATCACGGCCGACGATCTTGGCCGCCTTACCTGCCCGGTCCTCGTTGCTGTAGGGGAGAAGGACGTGATCGGCGGCTCGGCAACGGGACTTGCCGAACTGATCCCAGGCGCGCGCGCGCTGGAGATCGAAGGTCGCGATCATATGAAAGCCGTTGGCGATCGAGCATATAAGGAGGCAGTTGTGGAGTTTCTTGCGCAACGCCCATAAGTTTGAGGGCTGCTATCTATGTGGTCCTACAACAACTACGAGACCCCGGTACGTCCTCTTGCGATCTCGGAAGACAAACGCGGGGATTGTCACGAGGCCAAAAGAGAACCCAAACCGGGGCCAAGACGCAGATACGCGATACTTACAGTACTCTTGCACGAACACACGTGAGCACCATCCGGTGCCCAAAGCCCAAAGCGTGCAACCTCAAGCCACCATATTATTAACAGGATAACCTATACAGGTCTGGGGAAATCGTGCCGTTTTGGCGCCATAGCTGTGGATAACGTTGCCGCTTAAGGCCTCGAATTTCCCTTTCCAGGGTCGAAAATCGGCCGGAATCAGGGGGCATTTGGAGGGTGGGAAAGATGGGATTCACCAGCCATTAGGGTTAGCGCGCTTAACGTTCCCATCTCATGCCGTTCATTCGTATCTGTGTCCGTGTCCGTGTCTTTCTGGGTCTGGCTGGCTTGGTCCTTTTGCCGAGCTGCAGCACGGGCCCTTATTTTGTGGCCAAGCACGAGCCCTGGCGTGCCCAGGAAGAGCGCGCCTGTCTAGCCTCAGGTGTGGTGCGCCAAACCCCTTACATTCGCGTCCGCTTGGCTCTGGGTGGTCCGAGCGCGTGCGGGGCTGAGCGGCCCTTCGAGATGGTGGCCGCCAACGGGGGCCGCGTGCGCCTGAAGCCGGCAGCTCTCTTGCGCTGCCCCATGATCCCACAGGTCGACCGGTGGGTGGCGACAGTGATCGAGCCGGCGGCGCGGCGCAACTTTGGTGTCTCCGTCGCTGAGATCAAGGTGGCGGGGTCCTATGCCTGCCGGCCGATGAACAACAAGGTGGGTGGCAACCTGTCCGAGCACGGCCACGCCAACGCGCTCGACGTGTCGGCGTTCGTGCTGGCCGATGGGCGGCGCATCACGGTGAAGAATGGCTGGCGCGGTAGCTGGAGCGAGCGCGCATTTCTACGCGCGGTTCACAAAGGTGCTTGTGCCCAATTCTCGACTGTGCTGGGGCCCGACTACGACGGCAATCATCACGACCACTTCCACGTCGATCTTATGCGCCGTGGCCGGTATGGCGAGCGCCGCGTATGTAAGTGAGCGCGCTGTCGGGGAAACGTTAGGGGCTGCCTACCCTCACCACCGATACGGTTTGTGGATGCCGCGCGGAAACACTGTCCGTGTCAGTCAGCAGAAAATGCACGAACGGCATAGGCTCGCCGCTTCGGAAATCTGGCCGCTGATGATGCGCGAATATTCGCGCAACTTGGAATTCCAAGTGTTGCACAGTTCCTTCTTGAGCTCCGGCTCACCGTGCACGGCCTCCCAGTCTTTGACGTACTTGGCCTTCTTTGAACGGAAGACGCGGAGAACCTTTCTAAACGACGATCGCGTAACGCAGGTTCCAACGGCCTTCCAGGCGCGTAGCCGAAGGTTGAGGTTGCGGCCGCAGAATTCCTGCAGCGCGTCAACCGTGGCGTACTGATCAACCCTCTTCCACAGCGTTGCCCTGTCAGAATTGCTCATTGAGTTCAAGCCGAGCTTGACTGGAACAATGCTATCGGTCTGCGCCACGCCCGGTGCGGTCCAGGTGAGCGCGGCGAGCAGGCAGGCAAGTCCGGTCAACCGGAGTAAACGGTAATGCCAAAACATCCAGGAGCCCCGTCAGCAAGTCAGATGCCCGCAGCCTAATCCCGCTGGCGGCAACTGCGCAATATTACACGTTCCAAATTACACGTTCCAATATTACACGTTCCAATTGTGTTCTCTTGACTTCCTCAGCCCATCAAATCCGGCGCTACCGGCACGGCCCCGCCGTTGGCTGCGGCGTGTGCTTTGGCCGCGCACAAAGCGCTATCAAGCGCCAAATTTAGTCCGCGCGAAGGCATGGCGGCAGCAATTCTCTTTATTGTTACGTGGGGGACAGCGTCGCCTCGCCCGCACGACTAGGCATTCAGGTATCTGACCTAATGCTTAGTCGAGCAGAGGACGATATTGCAAAATCCAGTACGTGGGCCAGGCATCTGGTCCGGCATTGATGTGTACGTCGATTTCGACGGAACCATCGCGCCCAATGAGCCAACCGATCAGTTGTTTGATCGCTTCGCCGATCCCGCGTGGCGGGACATCGATCAGTCGTGGCTGGATGGTCACATAACGTCTTGGGAAGCCACGGCGCAAAATGCGACCTTGCTTCGGGCCAGGCCGGAAGAAATTACTGCGTTTCTGCGACATTTCCCGGTCGACCCAGGCTTTCCCGCCTTTGTTGATCTGTGCCGGCGCAATGGTGCCCGCGTCACAGTCGTTTCCGACGGCCTCGATGTGATCTTGCGTACCGTTCTCGGTGCATCGGGGCTCAACCTTACCTTCGTTTCCAATCATCTTGTCTGGCAAGGCGGCATTCGTTGGGAAGCGCGTTTTCCGCATCGCCGCGCGGATTGCCGG
>JAUWCP010000254.1 GCA_030609245.1 Hyphomicrobium sp. | reverse complement strand
CGTCGTCAGCGGACTCAAGAGGATAACGCCTCGCTTGGCGTTTGTTGCGTTGAAGGGCTAAGCTCTTTCGGGTTGGAAACAATGAGCAAGGCAGAGTTCAAATCCCCGCGTATCGCGCGCCTTTCGTGGGGCTGTATGGAGATCGAAGGCCATCCGCCTTTCAAGGACGCGAAGGTCTTTCCCGGTGGCGCACGGGAGTGGGACTGGCGCGAAACGGGCACATGCCATGAGCCCGGTATTCAGCCTGCCGACGTTCAGGAATTAGTCGAGCATGGCGCCAAGGCCATAGTGCTTTCAAAAGGCATCTGGGAGCGACTGCAGGTCTGTCCCAAAACCCTGGAGGTCTTGGCCAACAACGGCATTGAGGTCGAGGTCTTGCAAACTGAGGCCGCCGTGAAGCGTTTCAACGAGCTCCGTGAAACCATTCCAGTCGGTGGTTTGTTTCATTCAACCTGCTGATTGAAAAGCACCAGAGCCACAAAGGCTGCGGGACAAGCTAAGAGCTTGTTGTCCGATTCAAAAAACTCGGCACTTGGATTCGATCGTGACCCGCGCGCTGCTCGTTGCCGACTTTATCGACAGCATCGACCCTAAGCCGACATTTCACGTGCTAGGCTTGCGATGCGGGGTTCGGGCAACTGACAGCCATCCCCTGGTTATCCTTCTGCGACCTTCAGAGGCCGGTGAAAGATTGCTGCCGCACCCGCGTAGAGAAGGCTCGCGGCCAACACGACCGCTGAAAAACCCAATGTCATGGCGATCAACGTGGCTAGCATGGTGCTCAGGACCGAGGCGCAGCCGTTCACGCCCCATGCCCAAGGAACAAGGGCCCGTGCTCCCGACCAGACTCGCGACAGTCCAAGCGGAAACGGCATGCCCATGAAGAAGGCCAGTGGGGCAATCAGGCCGATCGAGACGAGTATCTTGGCGACGTCAGTGAGATATAGGAGCGAATCGAATACGCGAGGTAAAATCAAGACGTACATCAGCGATAGGGCGATGATGCCAACTACAGAAAGCTGGATCGCGGAAAGCTGCATGCCACGGCCTGGACTGGCCCTATGCCACGCGTTGACGCGCTCGGCGAACGACGATGAGACACCACTCCCGATGCCAGCGAACAGGAGGAAGCCCGTCAAGACGACGGCAACCGCATACAGAGGATGGCTCAGAAACAGAATGAATTTCTGGATGAAGGCAATCTCGACGAACAGGAAGGCTAGACCAATAGCAAGGAAATAAGCGGCAACGCGCCAGAATTGACGAGAACGAGCGAGAGCCCGCCCTCTGGCCCAAAGCGGCGCTATAATGAGGGCGGCGCTGAGCACCATGGCCTGAATCAGGGTGGCGACCAAGATCACGCTGCCAAGCTCCAGAAGGCCCGCGCCGCCCGCTCTTCGGATCGCCATCAGCTCCGGCAGAGTCCGCCATTTGAAGAAGTTGAAGAAGTAGGGCCGCTCGTCTGTCGCCGGCCTGATGTCAAACTTATAGCGGGCAATGAAGTCGTCCCGCTCCGCTCCAATCAGAGCTTTTGCGCCTGAAAAGAAGTAAGGCTCATCCAAAACGTTGAAGCGGTTAGCGTCGTCAGCGCTGATACCGGGATAGTAGCAGAGATCGAACGAGCGCTCTTCCGAGAAGGCCTTCGCTTTGGCGATCTCCGTCTCCGTCACGACGCCGTTCTTGACTAGCAGTGTGGTGGTGTTGAGACCGCGAAGCAGAACGAGGCGCTGCTCAGGCGTCTCGATGCCCAAGCGGCGTAAGGCCTCGAGCGCGGTGGCGAACAGCTTTAGCGTGTCGCGCGGCGGCAGCTTGAGCCAGCGCGTGATGCTAAGCCAGCCGCCGGGGCGCAGACGCCGAAGGTAATGCTCAAAGGCCTCGACCGTGTAAATGTAGGTCTCGCTGAGTCCGTGCACCCCCGCCGCCCCAGTGCCGAAGGCATCCAGCAGGGGAAGCTGCACGAGGTCCCACTCATGCTTGCTTGCGGTGACGAATCCGCGCGCCTCGGCCACATGGACCCGAATCTCGGGCCGGCTGTAAATGTTGCCCGCATACTCGGCATAGTCTTCCCCGACCAGGCGCACCATGTTCGGGTCGAGTTCCACCGCATCGATGCGGGTGGCTCGATGGTAAAGGGCTTGCAGGACGCTTCTCGCTCCGCCGGCGCCAAGCACCAGGACCGAGGGCTGTTCCACGAGATGGTAGGCCAGCGCGTCGGTGGTGTAGTCGAGATAAGCCAGCCGCTCGCGCCGGCCGTCGAAGCGGGTGATCTCCGTCATCGAGCCGCCGTCGACGAAAACTCCGAGCTGATCTGGCGGCACCGCCGGCGCGTTCAGGCTCAGTCCGGGCACATAGCGAAAAGGAACGTTTGGGCTTTCGACGACCGAAAGAAGGCTCAGCGGCCCGGAGCGCTCGCTCAACACCTTCGCGCCCAAGACCTTGAGTGCGCCGGGAAGACCCTTGTACTCGGAGATGCGCGGGGCGAACCACCCGTCGGGCAGGCCTGCCGCGACGGTAAAAGCCAGGATCACGGCGCCCACCGACAGAGCTGGCCAGAAAACAAGCCTTCCATTCAACGCAACCAGTGCTGTTGCGATAAACCCCATGGCAGCAATCAGTCTCAGAGCGTCTGAGGAGGGCACCGCGAAAAGCACAGCGACGACGCCAAGAGCCCCCACGGCCGATCCGATTAGATTGAACGCATAGATGCGCCCAACCTCGTTGCCGTAACAGACAAAGGCGAGGCCCACGCAGGTGGCGCCACAGAAGAAAGGAATAACCAGCAGGAGGTACATGAGCAGAAGGTACAGGAGCTGGCCCGGGTCCCAGACGACGGCCAGAGCGTTGAATGGCAATGCCTGAGCTGCGTGGAAGCTCGCCGGAGCGGACAGCGCGAACAACGCAGCGCTCACCGCGAAGATCGCGGTGAAACGTGATCGTACCCAGTCTTGCCAGATGGCGAGTAATGTGCCGCTGGCGCCAAAGCCGAGCAGGGCAATGCTGATCGCCATGAAGGCGAAATGGTGCCACTGAATGATCGCAAAGAGCCGGACCAGAAGGACTTCGTAAGCCAATATCGCCGCCGATATGACAGCGAGCGCGAGGTAAGAGATCATTGGGACTCTCGCGTCAGCGGCACGAAACGGACGGGCAGGAGCTGGCGGGTCGTGATCTGGCCTCCGCTTGTCTTCTCGACCAAAACCAGGAATTGGGGCCCAAAGACGTTGCCAATGGGGATCACCATGCGACCGCCAGGCTTGAGCTGTTTCACGAGGGGCGGCGGGACGTGGCCAGCGGCGGCAGTCACCAGAATCCCGTCGAAGGGACCGCACTCCGGCCATCCGAAATAGCCATCGCCGATCCTGGTCTGGACGTTGTCGTAACCGAGGTCCTTGAGACGCCGGGCGGCGGTCTCCCCGAGTCCGGGGATAATCTCTATGGTGCAGACGGTCTTCACCAGCAGCGAGAGCACCGCGGCCTGGTAGCCAGACCCTGTGCCAATCTCGAGCAC
>JAUWCP010000034.1 GCA_030609245.1 Hyphomicrobium sp. | reverse complement strand
GTCAACCTGTTTGCGCAGCGATTTGTTCTCGGCCCGTAGCTTTTCGATCTCGTTCTGGAGTTCGTGCTGACTGTCGGCCATGGGCTTGCAGGCCCATACGCCATCGTCGCGCGTGCACTGCGTCATGGCGCCGGTCTGCTTGTCGAGCCGCACGAAGCCGTTCCCTGCTGGAGACATAGTATACCGCTCGCTCTTGGTATCGGACATTGCAATCTGCCCGGACATCAGGACGAGAGCGAAGAGTGCCAAGACCCATCTCGATGTGCGCACGTTGTCCTCCCGTTGCGATGCCAAGCTGGACCGCATAGGGCCCATTTTTAGCGAGTCTAGCCGCCAACTATGGCGAAAACCGCCGTCGCTGTGTGGCCTGATCTGGTCGCTCGCGCGCAATCTCCGTCCCGGAATGGTGCATTTAATGCCTCCGCTTAACGAAACATTTACCGCGACTCGACGATTCTTAGACTGAACATTAGCGACTATGTGCGGCGTTCGGAATTACCGCACTCTGCCTGGCATCAGCAACGCGGACCAAGTGTGTCCGGGATTTTCCGCTGCGCAAAACCAGGAGCGACGGATGAGCAACCGCTTCGGTGCGCCAAAGGAACCAAATGCCGATGACACCCCCCAACGACCGGCGCGGCGCAGATGCAGACGCAGCCACCTCCCAAGATGAGCAAGCGACCTACCTACTTCGCATGCACGAACGGCTTGCCGAATTGAGCACTGAAGCCGGCTCCATTCGCGCGCAGCTTCCGCATGACTACGAGCAGGACGTGGAAAGCATCCAACAGCAAATGGAATTCCTTGGCGATCGTTTGGCCGAGCTGAACGCAGGATCAGCTGCCATCGACGAGGCGGCGGAGGAAACGCTCGACGCTGGTTGGGCGGCGTATCGCAATAAGACGAATGAGAATGCCGGCGTGATGGCCGGTCAAGAGAATAGGGTCAGCCGGACAGAGACGAAGTTCGAGCAGTACGATGTGACTGCATCGAGCAACCCCCTCGAACCGGCTGACCTATGGGACGAAGCCTCCGTCACGGAGCTAGTTCGGCTCTATGACTCGGGCGAGGCCCACCTCGGGGCAGGCCCGTTGGCGGACGCTGCCGCAGAGCCGCAACAAGCAGCGGCACCTGAGGCTTCGACGCCGTCATCGTCTACAGCAGACAAACAGGGCGGCAGCGCATCGATCGAGCCCGCATGGATCGAGCAACGGTTCGGTTCTATCGTGCAGCGCATCGAACAGTCGCTAGCCGAAATTCGCCCCGAAAGCTCCCTTCTGAAGCTGGGCCATCGCTTTGACCAGCTGGAGGAGCGCATGAATTCTGCGCTCGATGGGGTTGCCACTCGCGCCGATGTTGAGGAGCTGTGCCGCGCCGAGGTGCAGGTCGAGGAAATTAGCGCCCAGCTTGGTCAGTTCCGGGCTCAGCTATCCCGGCTCGATACCATCGATGCCCACCTTGGAACGCTGACGCAGCAGCTCTCCGAAGAGAAGATAGCGGCACTGCTCGGCAACGCATCTTCGCCGGCCATTGATCCCGCACGTTTTGACGCCGTTGACGCTAAACTCGCATCGATCGCCGAGAAGCTCTCCGATGAGCGGTTCAGCCAGCTGATGGCCCGTCCCGCGACGCCGATGCCAGACGTTGAGGATCTGGCGGTCTCTGCTGCGGAAAAGATGGCTGAGCGGTTTGCCAATCACGAGCGCTGGGAAGCACATTCGCGCGATCTCGGCGAGGTCCGCGGCTTGGTCGAGAACCTCATGACCGAGCACCGCATAAACGACGAAAACAATGCGAGCATGCTGGAGACGATGCAGCAGGCAATCATCCGCGTTCTCGATCGCATCGAAGGCTCGGAGATTACGCAACTGTCCGCAGCCCCGACAATGACTTCGTCAGAGCCAGAGCCGGACGAGGCCGAGCCGGCACAGTTCGGCTTGCACACTGATAACGATGATATGCTTTCGCACGTGCCGGTGACGGGCCAAGAACCCGGTCCTGCAATGGCCGCGGAGCCAATGACGTCATCCGAGATTGAAACGCAGCCATCATCGTACGAATCGCTGACGCATCCGCAGCCCGAGCCTGCAATGAAGGCGGAGGCTGCCACGTCATCACCGAGTGAGACGCAAGAATCTACATTTGTTTCGCTGACACATCCGCAGCCTGAGCCCGAGTCCTCCCAAGACGAGGCGTGCGCAGACTCGGACGACGAAACGATGTACGAGCCGCCGCCATTCTTGCGGTCTGAAGACAGGCCGTCCGATGCTGCGCCCGCAAATGGTCGCCAGGATGAGCCATACACATCGCAGTGGTCGCAGCCCGTTTCTGAGGGATCGCCTCTCGCTTCAAGTGCTTTTTTTGGCGACACGAGCGTGTCCGAACTCGGTGCAGAGAGCCAGGCGATCGGGTCAAGCAAGCCGGCTGCACTTTCAATTGATCAAATGCGCCAGAAGTTCATCGCCGAAGCGCACCAGGCAAAACTAAGAGCGGAGAGCCGGCAAGAGGGCATGGCTGGACCGAAAAATCCGATCGCCGCAAATAATGCTGGCCAGACAGCCAAGCCGAAACGGGCTTCTAGCAAGCTGGGTGGCACGACGATGCCCTCCGCCAGCATGTCCAGACGTGTTGTCTTGGTCGGCGTATTGGTCCTGTTGGTTATTGTGTCGGCAATATTTTTCCTAAGGCCGCGGTCGTCCCCGGATACAGCTGGGATTCCCGCGCCGGAAGCCGTTCATTCCATTCCTGAGCATCGAGGCGAGGCAGGGTCTGGCAATTGGTTTGCTCCCAAGCAGACCAACAAGGTGCTTCCAGGTGCTGGCCAGAAGGGCAAGGCTGACAAGGATGCTGGAGATCAGGCCCCAAATGCCAGCCCGGCCCGTGTCGATACGGCCTCTATTCCACACGGCATCATGCTGTTGGAACACCGCGAGCCAAATACGGACGAGATCAAAAGGGTCCAACAGGCCCAGGGCATGGCCTTTCTGTCGAACCAGCTTGGCAAGGCTGCGGCCAACGTAACGCCCGCTTCGCTGATGCAGGAGTATATCCTGGCGCAGCACCCAGGCCCCAACCGGCCCAACAGCCAGGCACTCACGGGTACCGGAAATTCTCTCAAGCTACCTCCGGTCACAATCGGTCCCTTCTCGCTGCGCCTTGCAGCCGCCCAAGGGGTTGCCTCTGCCCAGTTCGAGGTGGCCGCGCGGCTCGCCAAAGGCGATGTCACGGAACAGAATCTCAACGCGGCGTCACGTTGGTATCAGCGTTCGGCGAGCAAAGGCTTCGCCATGGCCCAATATCGCCTTGGTACGCTCTACGAGCGCGGGCTTGGCGTTAAGGCCGATCTGGCGCGCGCGCAGATTTGGTACCGCCGGGCGGCACAGCAGGGCAACCTGAAGGCCATGCACAACCTGGCGGTGCTGAGCGCTGGTGGAAACGGGCGCACGGCGGACTATACGGCGGCGGTACAATGGTTCTTGCAGGCCGCCGCGCGCGGCCTCACCGACAGCCAGTACAATCTCGCCATGCTTTACGAGAGCGGATTGGGCATCCCGCACGACATGAAGCAGGCCTACAAATGGTTGGTGCTGGCCTCCAAGTCAGGTGATGTGGAAGCTAAACGTCACCTCAAGATTCTGAGTGCACAGTTGAACAAGACGGATCGCGCTGAAGCCGAAAAGCTGGCACGCAGCTGGCGCGCGAAAGCGTCTGATCCCATGGTCAATGACGCGCGGGTCGCCGGCCGGGCCTGGCAGCGCAGCGCGCAAAGGGCCGCGCGCGGTTGATCAACACGATCGGTTGCAATAGCGCCGCGAGCCGTCCGAATGCCGGCTCGCGGCGTCTCATTTCCCGCAAAGCGCACAATTGCGTTGACGCTGACAGGCCTCTTGCCTTGACACGATATGCGATGTCGGAGCATTCGTGAGGATGAAGGTCGCTCGGGGGTTCATGTCTGAAGCCTTCACCTTGCTGCCGGTTGCGTACCTACGCAATGATCCAGCCTCATCAGGGGATGCTGCCCGTGTCCTTCGACGGGGCGCGGCGGCGGCTCGATTGTCCTTCATTCGGCCCCGGTCACGTCGCGGGTGCATGCTTTGGCCTCATGACGTGGGTGCGCTCCAAGGTCGGTGCTGAGCGAGAACGATGAACATCTACCTGCCCATTGCCGAGATGTCCGTTAGCGTGGTGCTCTTCTTGGGATTGGGTTGGGCTGTAGGCTTCCTTTCGGGTCTTTTCGGCGTGGGTGGCGGTTTTCTTCTGACGCCTTTGCTGATTTTCATGGGCATTCCCTCCGCCGTCGCTGTCGGCACTGGGTCGATGCATATCGTGGCGTCATCGGTTTCGGGCGCAATCGCGCAGTACCAGCGCAATAACGTCGATATCAAGATGGGATTTGTGCTGGTTGCCGGCGGTGTGTTCGGATCGGCGATCGGTGTGGGGATCGTCAGAATCCTGCGCGATATTGGCCAATTCGATCTCTTTGTGGCGCTGAGTTACGTCACGTTCCTGGGCGCGGTCGGCGCTCTAATGATGATCGAGAGCGTAGGCACCATTCGCAAAGCGCGCTCAGGCCAGCCGGTCTCCACGCGCAAAACGGGGCAGCACAGTTGGGTGCACGGGCTGCCCTTCAAGATGCGCTTCCACCGTTCCAAGCTCTACATCAGCGCCGTACCGCCCGCGCTGATTGGGGCCTTCGTCGGCTTCATGGCCGCCGTGATGGGCATCGGCGGCGGTTTCGTGATGGTGCCTGCGATGATCTATCTGCTCAGGGTCCCGACTAATGTCGTCGTTGGCACTTCGCTGTTCCAGATCGTGTTCGTGATGGCGGTCACCACGGTGCTGCAAGCGGTCCAGAACCAGACGGTCGACGTCGTGTTGGCCTTGCTGCTGATCATCGGAGGCGTTATCGGCGCACAATTTGGCGCTGCAGCGGGCGGACGCCTCAAGGGTGAACAACTGCGCTTCCTGCTGGCGGCTCTCGTCATACTTATGTGCTTGCGGATCGGTTGGGATCTCGTAGCGCGCCCTAACGAGCTATTTTCGATCACTCCGATGCTCGGAGTTGTGAAATGAGGACTAAAGGTATCTTGATTGGCGTGACGCGCATGGCAGCGTGCCTGTGCGCGCTTATCGTCGTCTCGTCAGCGGCCCCGAAGGTCTGGTCGTTGGGGGAGGAGGCACACGCGGGGCCCGCTCGCATTGACGAGAGAAGAACAAAGGCACGTACCAAGAAACAGATGGGGCCGCGTAGGCCGTCCGGCACGCGCCGTCCAGAGATCAAGGCGCAAGCCCCCCAGGCGGGACCGGTCGAGAGGATTGAAGCCGACGTATCGACCCGCAGCGTTGAGGTGACAACCGCCTTCACCGGCCACGAGATCCTCGTTTTCGGCTCCATCGACAACAGCCAGCAGCCTGGCGACGAAAGCGGCTACTATAACATCGTCGTTGTGGTGGAGGGTACGCCGGAGCCGACCGTAGTGCGGCGCAAGAGCGATGTTGCTGGACTTTGGATTAACACGTCGTCCGTAATCTTCGCTTCGGTGCCAAGTTACTACGCCATTGCGTCCACGCGTCCCATCGATGAAATCGCAGGCCCGAATGTGCTCGACAAGCATGCGATCGGGTTTGCACACATCAAGATGACGCCCGTGCCCAGTTACCAGTGGAGCTTTGGCGAGGAGGCGCTTGCCGCGTTCAAGGCCGCTGTAATTCGGCTAAAGCGGCAAGAAGGCTTCTACATCATGGAGGCGAGAGACGGTGTCACCTTCATCGGGCGTAGCCTGTTCCGCAGCACTATCGCGCTGCCGGCCAATGTGCCGGTCGGGCCGCTGGTCGCGCGCGTATTTCTCTTTCGAGATGGTGAGGTGATCAGTGCTCACATCGCGCGGGTGACGCTGGAGCGCACTGGGCTGGAGCGGCTACTGCACAGCTTCGCATTCCGCTATCCGTTTGCCTACGGCATATTCGCGGTCCTGCTGGCCGTGTTGTCAGGACTTCTCGCCTCGGCGTACTTCCGGCGCGCGGTGCGCTGATCCCTATTAGTCTTCCTTGAGCAAGCGCGTGGCCATGGGATAGAGCCCCTCATGTCCAAGCATCCACACGCGCAATCCATCGTTGCCGAACAGCGGCTCGAATGGTTCGGCCAGAATGTTGAGGCCGCCGGCGTAGGTCGCGAATGCCGGCAGTACCAGGCGCGTGCCATTGCCGACAAAGCAAGGGCGCCGGATCGAGTACCCGTGCAGGCAGAGCTTCGCCGCCGGGTGCATGTGCCCGGCGATCTCATGGGTCACGCGCCCCGGGCGCGGCTGGTGACGCAATAAGATCCCTTCCACCTCGATATCGCCGGTGACGTGACCGCCAAGGCGCTCACCGATTGAAGGGTCGTGGTTTCCGGTTACCCAGATCCACTCGCGATTTTCCTGCATAATCTCGAGCATCTGTAGCTCTTCGGCGCCGATGCGCTCACAGGCTTCTTCTTCGTGCAGGCTGTCGCCGAGGCAGATGACGGTGGCCGCATCGTAGCGGTCCAAGGCTTCGGCCAAACGCCGAAGCGTTTCGCGCGTATCATAAGGCGGTATCAGCTGGCCGCGGCGGGCCAAGCTTGAGCCCTTCTCCAAATGAAGATCCGCGACGATCAGCGCATCCTCGGCTGGCCAATAAAGCGCGCCGGTCATATCCGCGCGGAAGATCTTGCCGCAGACTGAGATCAGCTGCTCTTGAAAGTCGTCGAAGTCGAGACGCTCCGGCTTCAACTCGAGCATGATGGCTCCCCTCCAGTCGCCTCGCGAATGAGTTCTTGAGCAGCGTCACGCAATAACTCTTCGCGCGCCGAACCAGCCACCGCCTCTCTGCCGATCTCCAAAAGGATCGGAACGGAGAGTGGCGATACATAGTCAAGGGGTTGATGCCTGATTCGACCGTCGATGCGGTGGAGAAAATCGCCCAAGCGTGCGATGTGCAACAGCCCTGTGGCAGCATCGGCCCAGGCCGCTTCAAGCAGGATGTGGTGAGGCTCGTGCCGGCGCAAGACGTCGTAGACGAGGTTTGTCGACATCGTCACCTGCCGGCCGGTTTTCTCGCGGCCTGGGTGCCGGCGCTCAACGAGACCGGCGATGATGGCCACCTGCCGGAATGTCCGCTTCATCAGGTTCGACTCGGCGAGCCAAGCGTCGAGGTCGTCACCCAGCATGTCCTCGGCAAAGAGCGCGGCTAGGTCAAGCCGGCCGTCCTCAATCATCGCGGACAGGTCTGCGAGGCCCCAAACCGAGATGCCATAGTCATTGGCCACGAAGCCCAGCGGTTGCGCGCCGGCGCGGTCAAGCCGCCGTGTCAGCAGCATTCCAAGCGTCTGATGTGCCAAACGCCCCTCGAACGGGTAGGCCACGAGATAGTGGCGCCGGCCACGCGGAAAGGTTTCGATCAGCACTTCCTCGCGCGCCGGGATAACGGAGTGCGCTTCCTGCAGTCTGAGCCATTCGGCGACAGGAGCGGGCAACCGGTCCCAGGTTTGCGTATCGGCCAGCAACGCGCGTACGCGCTCGGCAAGATGGGTGGAGAGCGGGAACTTGCCGCTGTTGTAGCTGGGGATGATGGGATCGCGTGCGCCGGCGTGCGTCACGAAGGCCTCGTTCTCGCTCATGCCTTCGAAGCGCAATACTTTTCCGGCAAGGACGAACGCATCGCCGGCACGGAGCTGCTCTATGAAGTACTCGTCGACCTCGCCGAGAACGCGGCCGCCGGTCAGCGCCTTGCGGTTGTCCAAGGATCGACGGCGCACGAGGCGCACCTTGATCACTGGCGCGGCGACGATGGTGCCTGCGTTGAGCCGGTACGTCAGGACAAAGCGCGGATGCGCAAGGCGCATGCGGCCGTCTGGCGTGGCCTTCAATTTTGCAAAGCGGTCATAGGTCTTAAGCGCATATCCGCCGGTTGATACGAAATCGACGACGCGATCGAAGTTGGCGCGAGACAGTGCGCCATAAGGCGCGGCTGATGTAACCTCGGCAAATAGCGCTTCCGGGTTGAAGGCGCCCGCGCAGGCCGTGCCCAACACGTGCTGAGCCAACACGTCGAGCGCGCCGCTGCGCGACAAGGTCACGTCTTGCGCCCCTGCCTCCGCCGCATCGACGGCTGCGCGGCATTCCAACACTTCAAAACGGTTAGAGGGAACCAGGATTGCTTGCGAGGGCTCCTCCAGGCGGTGGTTGGCGCGGCCGATCCTCTGGGTGAACCGGCTCGCCCCCTTGGGTGCACCCACGTGGATTACGAGGTCGACGTCGCCCCAATCAATTCCAAGGTCGAGTGTAGACGTCGCTACTACGGCCTTGAGAGTGCCCGCCGCCATCGCGGCCTCGACTTTGCGGCGCTGGCTTGCATCAAGCGAGCCGTGGTGTAGTGCGATGGGTAGCCCCAAATCGTTGATGCGCCACAGCTCCTGGAACAACAGTTCGGCCTGCATGCGCGTGTTGACAAAGACGAGGCTCAGTCTGCGAGCCTCGATCGCCTGGTAGATCTCGTGGACTGCATAGCGCGTCGTATGTCCCGCCCAGGGCACGGACTCGTCCAGCTCCAAGATCGTGATTTGCGGTTTGGCGCCCCCGCTGACGCGCACCAAGTCGGCCAGTTCCGTACAACGCCTAGGCGTACGCTGGGGCACGAGATAGGCTCTGAGTTCAGACGGCAGCGCAACGGTCGCCGAGAGCCCCAGCGTCATGAGCTCAGGCGATAACGTGCGCAGCCGCGCAAGATCGAGGGCTAACAGGTCGCCGCGTTTTGACGCGGCAAGTGCGTGCAGCTCGTCGAGAATAATGGTGTCGAGGTCGGCGAATAAATGGCCGGCGTCTTCGTGGCTCAACAGCAGCGCGATCTGCTCTGGAGTCGTCATCAGAATGTGCGGCGGGCGCGTGCGCTGGCGTTGGCGAACCGACAGCGGAGTGTCGCCCGTGCGCGTCTCGGTGCGGATTGGCAAGCCCATCTCGGCGATTGGCGCCATCACGTTGCGCGCGACGTCAACGGCCAAGGCTTTCAGCGGCGAGATGTAGAGCGTGTGGAGGCCGGCGCCCTTCTTGGCGCGGCCGCGCTGGGCGAGGCTCACCAGGCTTGGCAAGAATCCAGCAAGCGTCTTTCCGGCTCCTGTGGGAGCGATCAGCAGCGCGGGGCGGCGTTCGCTAGCGGCTTTGAGAAGCGCCAGCTGATGATCTCTCGGTGTCCACCCGCGCGATGCGAACCACTGCGCAAATACTGCGGGCAGCATGGGTGCATCTTGCGCGACGGCGGGCTTACGGCGCGTACGCTTTTGATGAACGTGTTGCCTCGTTGTGTCCCTCATGTTGCCGGTCTCGTTGCCGTGGGTCTCTTGGGTCGAAACTGGCCCGCGACTATGTTAAGGGCCGGTTGGCAAGTGGTCGGCCGTCAACTGATCCGATAATGACGCCTTTGCTAAGGAGCACTAAGTCGATGGACCGCAATACGTTTCTGGGCGGAAGCCTCCTTGGGGTGCTCATAAGGCTTGTTCTGCTTTCGATCGTGGTCGGCGTCATCTTGTCTGCGCTGGGCATTACTCCGCGCAATTTCTTCTACCAGATCGAGGTGCTGCTGCGGCGGATCTACGATTTGGGCTTCGAAACCTTCGACTGGGTGCTGGGATACCTGCTGCTCGGTGCGATGGTGGTCGTGCCGATTTGGCTCGTTGCAAGGCTGATCAACGCGCTGCAGCGTTCAAAAGATCCAGACTGACGACGACGACGCCGCTAGGCGTCGAGCGGCTTTGTTGCCCACGCTTGCGCCTGTTTTCCAATAAGATCGCTGATCGCAAATACGCCTTCCCGACGTACAGCTTGGGTCAAGTGGTCCTTGATGCGCTGGATGAGACCCGGCCCTTCATAGATCAGCCCCGTGTAGAGCTGAACAAGCGTCGCACCTGCCTCGATTTTTGCAAGCGCCGTCTCACCGCTATCGATGCCGCCGATGCCGATCAGGGGGATTTTGCCGCCGGTCGCCTCATACACCTTAGCCAACATGACCGTTGACCGGTGGAAGAGCGGTCGCCCCGATAAACCGCCGGTTTCGCGCGCGGCGGGGTCGCGCAGCCCCTGGCGTGTGAGCGTCGTGTTCGATACGGCAATGCCGTCGACATTGTGAGACACGAGGCGCGCGACGATCGCTCCCAAATCTTCCTCGGCGATGTCGGGAGAGAGCTTCACGACAATGGGCCGCTTGGGCTTGCCCGCCGCGACGAGGGCCGCGCGCGCGTCCATCACACGTCCCAGGAGTTCGTTGAGCGCTTCGGGTGCCTGCAGATCGCGCAAACCAGGCGTGTTTGGCGATGAAATATTGACGGCGAAGTAGCTGGCCACCTCGCTAAAGGTCTCAATCCCCTTCACAAAGTCGGCGATACGATCTTGCGTATTCTTGTTGGCGCCGATGTTGACGCCGACCACGCCACCGGGCTGGCGCTTCTGCAGGCGCGCCAGGGCGGCTTGGTGACCGCCATTGTTGAACCCCAGCCGGTTGATCAAGGCGCGGTCCTGCATCAGGCGAAAGACCCGTTTGGCCGGATTTCCAGGCTGCGCCACGGGCGTGACCGAGCCGATCTCAGCAAATCCGCAACCCAGGGCGAGAAGTGCGTCGGGTACGCGCCCGTCTTTGTCGAATCCGGCGGCGACTCCTACGGGATTGGGCAGCGTCAGCTTGGCGAAGGTCAGCGTCAACGCGGGATGGTCTGGTCCGCCAGCGCGAGGGAAGATCCCGCGCTCCATTGATCGCAGCGTGACCTCGTGCGCCTCTTCGGGTGGAAGCAGGGTCAAGAACCGCGGCGCGAGGTCGAATAACCCTCTCAACATTAAGCAAAATCCTCTGGGACGACGGGCGATCCCTTTGCATCCAGTTTCAGCGAGCCTACAGCGCGCGCAGCCGCCGTTGGGAGTGGCGCGTAAAGGTGTGGAAAAAGATCGCCTCCGCGTGAGCCTTCCCATCGAAGATCGTCGCCGAGCGTGTCCGCATCGAATGCGATCAGCAAAAGATCTACTTGGTCTTTGAAATGTTTAGCGAGCGTCCCAGCAAGCTGGCCGTGGGTGGATAGATGGATGAAGCCATCCCTGCGGTCATCCTGCGAACCGGGAAACATTCCCCGCTCGCAGGCCACATCCCACGCGGCGCGTGTTGCAATTTTGAAGACAAGTTGAGCGTTGTCGGTATTTGTACTCATGGGGTCTCCGGGTGAGATGTGGCCAGAACTTTTTGTGGCTTCTCGCACAGCACCGGAATAATTTGCCTCAAGGCACGGCGGCGGTGTCTCAATTCGTCAACACCGCATAAGATTTGTTCCAAAGCACGTGACCTTTATTGGCGTAAGGCGTCTGTCGCGATCAGTTTAGTCATGATAGCTTCACATGTCGGGGTCCGGCGACGCATTCGCGTATCACATGTCAAGTATAGAACCACGAAGAGGATCAATGTTTTCTGTTCTACCAACAGCGTCCCTTACCGTCCTCGATCTCTTTTCCGCGCCCTTTCACTACACGGTCCCGTCCTACCAGAGGCCCTATTCCTGGACCAGTATGGAAGCTGGTCAGCTGCTTGAAGATATCCTGGCAGCGGCAGGGCTCGGTGGCGATGGGGCTCCAGCGGAGCCAGATTACTTTATCGGGACAATCCTTTTGCTCGATCCGGCCGGTGGAGACCTGCCTAAGGTCAAGGAAAAAGAGCCGCGCCTGTTTGAGGTTATCGATGGTCAGCAGCGCCTCATCACGCTCGCGATTTTGGCCGCGGTGCTACGGGATCTGGGAACCGATAAGTGGCGGTGGGGCGGGCGTAGGCTCAACCAGTTGATCAGTGCCGACGCCACAGCCGTGAAATCGCAAACGGCACGTTTTCGCATCGAGTTGCGAAATCACGAGCGGCGGTTTTTCCAAGACTATGTGCAAGAACCAAGTAGCTGCGGGGCAATGCCAGCGCAAGAGGCTGAGAACGAGGCCGAGGCGCGCTTGTTTGCAGTGCGCGAGCACTTCATTTCTGAGCTTGCCGCCCTCAGTGATGCAGATCGGCGCCACTTGGCCGATTTCCTGTGCGTCAAGTGTCACTTCGTCGTCGTGCTATCGCGAGACATCGACCGTGCCCACCACTTTTTTACGGTGCTTAACGGGCGTGGCCGGAGCCTGCAGCGCAACGATATTCTAAAGGCGGAGTTGTTGAAGGGTGTGCCCCCTGAGCGCGCCAATAGCGCCTTGGCGCAATGGGAAAGCGCCGCCACCAAGTTGGGGCCGGCTTTCGAGGCATTCTTCAGCCACCTGTTCAACATCTATGGGCACAATGAATCCAAAATCATTACCGGCATTCGCCGTTTGGTGCGAGATATGGGTGGGGCAGAGCCGTTCCTGAAATCAATTGTAACGCCGCTGGCGCACTCCTATCACTTGCTTCGCAACGCCGATGATATGGAACTGCCGATCGACGCGGAGGCGCGCCGCTATCTCGTTTATCTAGGGCGGCTTCCCGAGGGCGACTGGGCGCCCGCCGGAATTCTTGCGTTGCAGCAGTATCAGGAGGATCCCGCACGCGCGACGCTGCTGCTCAAGGAAATTGATCGTCTCGCACACTTGCTGCGGCTGCTATGCAACGGCAAGGGGAAACGCATGCGCCGTTTTGCTGCCGTTATCAATCTAATCAAATCGCACCAGCCAATTGTGCCCGGCGAGGGAGCGTTCCAACTGACACGCGAAGAGGTGCGCAGTATCAGCTACCACCTGCGCACACTTTATCGGCGTGACCAACAGTTCTGCAAATTGCTGCTGTTGCGTCTCAACGACGAGATCGCCCGGAATACTACAATGCTCAATCCTGGCGACTACAGCGTTGAGCACGTGCTCCCACAACGCCCCGGTGCGAATAGCGAATGGCGTCGCTGGTACGCCGATGCCGAGGAGCGCGAAGCGTGCACTGAGAGCCTCGGCAATCTCGTGGCAGTGACGCAGCGGCAAAACGATCGCGCGCGTAACCAGGACTTCTCCCGCAAGCGTGAGATATACCGCGGCACGCTTGACGACTCTCCCATGCTCGCCATCACCCGCGAGGTGGCCGACACCACCATTTGGCGTTCGCAGGAAGTCCGCGCACGCGAGGCCCAGCTCTTGAGTATCATCCGCGAAATCTGGGGGATCGACGTCGTGGGGATGCGACCGCAGGCAAGGGGCGCCGCGTAAGCTTTAGCTTGAGCAATCACGCCGCCTTTATGAGCTCGCCTTTCAGCGCCTTATCGATTAGCGCACGCGTTTCGTCGACGCCGTAAAGCTCGATGAACCCACCGAAGCGTGGTCCCTGGGACTGGCCCAGCAAAACTTCATAGATGGCCTTGAACCAGTCGCGCAGGTTCTCAGCAAATCCGTTCGCCTTACCGGTCTCATAAACGATGGCCTGCAATTCCTGTGCGGCAGCACCGGGCTTGGCTTTGGCCAGTTCGACATTGAGGGCTTGAAGTGCGACGCGTTCGGTGTCCGTCGGCGCGCGAAACGTCTTAGCCGGCTCGACAAGATCGGCGTAGTAGCGGAGCGCATAGCCGACGTGCTTGTCGAGGACGGGAAACTTTTCAGGACTGGCATCGGGTGCAAGGCGGCGAATGAATCCCCACAGCACGTCTGCATCGTGCGCATTCGAGGCTGAGACGAGGTTCAAGAGCAACCCGAACGTGATCGGCATATCGACAGCCGGCGGGTTGCCCGCGTGAATATGCCAAACGGGGCTGTCGAGCTTCTTCTTAGGCTCCTGCGAGGTGTAAGATGTCACAAACTGCACATACTCGTCGACGGCACGCGGGATGACGTCGAAAAAGAGCCGCTTGGCAGAGCGTGGCTTCTGGAACATGAACAGTGACAGGCTTTCAGGCGAGGCATACGACAGCCACTCCTCAACAGAAAGGCCATTGCCCTTGGACTTGGAGATCTTCTCGCCTTTATCATCGAGAAACAGCTCGTAGCTGAAGCCCTCCGGCGGTGCGCCGCCGAGCGCACGGCAAATCTTCGATGAGAGCGTTACCGAGTCGATGAGATCCTTACCGGCCATCTCGTAGTCGACACCGAGCGCGGTCCAGCGCAGCGCCCAATCGGCCTTCCACTGACACTTCACGTGTCCGCCGGTCACCGGCGTTTCAACCTTCTCGCCCGTTTCTGGATCCCGATAGACGACCGTCCCTTTTTCCGGATGGCGGTCGATCATCGGCACTTGCAGCACGCACCCGGTACGTGGGCAAATGGGAAGAAACGGTGAGTAGGTTGCGCGCCGCTCCGGCCCCAACGTCGGCAAGATGATGTCCATGACCTTGTCGTAGGACTTCAACATCTTCAACAGCGTCTCATCGAACCGGCCGGATTCGTAACACTCGGTGGCAGAGAAAAACTCGTAGTCAAAGCCAAATTGGTCGAGGAAGGCGTGCAGGCGCGCGTTGTTGTGCGCGGCAAAGCTCGGGTATTCGCTCGAGAAGGGATCGGGTACGCGCGACAGCGGCTTGTTGAGGTGTGCGCTCAGCATCTCCTTGTTCGGTACGTTGTCGGGCACCTTGCGCAGCCCATCCATGTCGTCGGAAAAGCAGATGAGGCGCGTTGCGCGCTTACCATCGGTCAGCACTTCGAAGGCATGGCGCACCATGGACGTGCGCGCGACCTCGCTAAACGTGCCGATGTGGGGCAGGCCGGAGGGCCCGTAGCCGGTCTCGAAGATCACGGTCTTGTCCATGCCACCCTTGAGCTTGTCAAGACGCGCAATCAGGCGACGGGCCTCCTCGAAGGGCCAGGCTTTGGCGTCGTTGAGGGCGCTGATAAGCGCGGGCTCGAGCTTAAGTGTCATTGTTGGGCAAGCTTTATGAGGACTGGGGTGGGGGCAAAGTCGCGCGGGCCGGGTGACGCCGTGGCCGGCACCCTAGAGCAAGATCGTTCTTGATGGAATCGCTTAAGCCTTCGCCTGGGAGGTCTCCGGCAAATAAGTGAATCTTACTCTAGATCAAAAGTGCAAAGACTGGTTCACGATTCACTGGGAAGCGCCAAGTACGTACAAGTGAAACGATCAGGCTCTCATGTCGGCTTCTGACACATAGCCGACATTTCAGA
>JAUWCP010000291.1 GCA_030609245.1 Hyphomicrobium sp. | reverse complement strand
GCCTATCACGGCTCGCCCAAACTTGCCTCGCGATGCTTAGCTGCTCGTTGTTTTCGGCTTTTTCGTGGCCTTTAGGTCGGCCGCCCTCGCGCGCCTATCTGAGGGGCCAGAGCCGACCTTCATGGAGTAGGTGTGCTCCGGGGCCGGGAAAGTGCCGGCCCGCACCTCCTCCGAGTAGGTGCGGATAGCTCCTTCGATCAGCTCGCCGATGCGGCCGAACTTCTTGACGAACCGTGGCACGCGGGGGCTGAGACCCAGCATGTCCTCCATCACGAGGATCTGGCCATCGCACGACGGAGACGCACCAATCCCGATGGTCGGTATCTCAATTGCCGCGGTGATCCGCGCGGCAAGCGGCTCAGTTATCGCTTCCAGCACGACCGCGAAGGCGCCCGACTCGGCAACCTGCCGGGCGTCCTCTTCGATCGCCGCCCACTGCTCAGGATGGCGCCCTTGCACCTTGAAGCCACCCATCACGTTCACCGACTGCGGCGTCAGCCCGACATGGGACATGACAGGAATGCCGCGATCGACGAGATAGCGGATTGTCTCCGCCATACGCCGGCCACCCTCGATCTTCACCGCCCCGCAATCCGTTTCCTTCATGACGCGTGCGCAATTGCGGAACGCCACTGACGGACTCTCCTCATAGGAGCCGAATGGCATGTCGACGACAACGAGCGCGCGTTTGGCTCCGCGCACCACAGCGCGACCGTGCATGATCATCAGTTCCAACGGAACCGGCACGGTCGTCTCGTAACCGTGCATCACCATGCCGAGGCTGTCACCGACAAGGAGGAAGTCGCAATACTTGTCCGCAATCGCTGCAGTGTGTGCGTGATACGACGTAAGCGCCACGATTCCGCCGCGACCTTTGAGGGCGGTGATGTCGGGCGCCATGACGCGTTTCTGGGTACCGTGCAAAGACATGCGCGTACTTATACTCGAATAATCCGGTCGTGTCCGGGCGCACCCTAGTTAGCAACAAAAAGAATGGCTAGGCCGCCGCTGGTGACCGGGCGCGAATGCCGCAACTGGCGCATTCAACGCCTGACACCGCCAAGACGCGTTTTGTTTGATTAACGAAAGGTTTAGCATTCGCTGCCGTCACGAGAGGGGTGAAACCCCTATCAGATACACGTGAGCCCAGAACAAAAACACGATGTATAGCGCGGTCCCGCCAGCGATGACGATAACGTCGTTGATCGCAGGACCGGTCCTCGTTCCAAGCGGCCCGAGCGACCCTCGCTTCTTGAGCGAGATGCGGTCATAGACTGCGAACGCAAGAAAGCTTCCGAACAGAATGAGCGATCCCAAGTCGCCATTAGCGAGAAGATGCGCTAACGCCCAAATCTTGATCGCGACCAGCATAGGGTGGCGCAGCATGGTGTGGATGCGTGAAGGCACATAGGCCGCAACGAGCGCGATCATGGCCGGCAGCATGAACGCGACGGCGAGATGACGGCACCATAAGGGCGGATACCAAAGCTGAGGGTTCTTTCCTGGGTGCAATTGAAGCTTGTGAAAGCCAAAAACAATGATCACAAAACCGATCAGAGAAACAATCGCGAAGAACGCTTTGTAGCCGGTGTCACCAAACCGTGCGACGAGGCCATTGCGTAGCTCGACGTTGCTCGGCACGAGATGGATCGACAAGAAAACGACCAAACCGATCACCAAAAGAAGCATTGCATGCCCTCCCAATTAAAAAATGCTCCAACCTCACACATCTCTGCCACGCTCCGGCCATCACATTAGGCTTTATTAGATTCGAGGTGCAAACGCTGCCAGCCTTCTTGGTGTCGAAATAAAGAAGGTACGTGGCAACGCGCTATGAGAAAAACGCGCTATGAGAAAGTTGTATCATGCGTGCCCCTGCCGTCCGCGTTCGTGATGCGTCCGTTGCGTTACCTATCGTTACCGCTCCGTTTCCGCGTCAGAATCGGTCACAATACAGTTCAAAGTCGATGCCTTTGCGTCGCGAGCTGTCTTCGCGCGTGCTCTCGGAGTTTGTGATGAGTGGCGTTGCCCAACCACATCCCGTAACGAGCCGGAACCCCGCTACGATGGCAGCGCAAGCCAACCCAAACTTACACGAACCGATACAGTCGGAAAGGGATCTGGCTGCCGAAATTGCCCGCGCCATACATCAGCGTCCCTTAATGAACCGCTTGGCACGTGTTGAATCCACCTACGCAGGCGCCCCGCCAGACAAGGGATTGGCGCAGCCGCCAGAGCACAGCTCACCACCAGTTCTTCAGCAGCAGCCGATGCCATCGAAACCTGTTGGCACCACGTCATCACAAACGCAAGCCGCACATGGCGCAACGATCGAGCGCCAACCCCAACGGGAACGAACCTCGCCGCCGCGGTCAGCCGATTGGCTCGGCAAAGCGCGGCGCGAGCGCAATCGCGCACGCCTCATGAATGCGGTCGCGTGGCTATCGACGGTGGCCATTGGTGGCGCGATCATCGCCTCGACCATCGTGGCGCTTCAAGCTTAGAGCAAGGTCGTTCTTGATGGAATCACTCGCCAAGTCCGAGAGGTTTCCAACAGATAAGTGAATCTTACTCTAAAGGCGAATACCGCAGCCGAGTGACTCTCGGAGGGCGCTCACGCCACGGGCGCCAAGCGGCGCTGGCGTCTGCTCGCGCTGGAATTGATGTCCGTAAAGGGTCAGAAGCCGACCTTGCGAGCGCCTTCCACAATGTCGGCTTCGTGCCAACAGCAGACTCCGCGATAGTCGCAGCATCAAGCAGGTCGCGGGAGCGCCGCGCCCCTGGGCTTCTTCCTTGGTGGCGTGTTACTACCAAAGGGAGTTAAAAATCTTCCCGGCGCCAACTTTGGTCGTTTTGCATTTTGCCGCAAAGTCATTCCATGCTTGAAAATCTTTCCAGGAGGCTTCGGACAGATCGAAGTGATTAACAACGCCCGCATCGGTCTCATA
>JAUWCP010000166.1 GCA_030609245.1 Hyphomicrobium sp. | reverse complement strand
GCAACGAACAAAGAAAAGGGCCCGACCCGCCCCGCTCCCCGTCTCAACCCCACGGGCGCCAAGCGCCGCGAGGCGATCGCCAGCGATCGCTGCAACGATCTCCCCCCACCAACACCCCATCCCGGACTGCACACTTTCTCCCCTTCGAGCTCCAGTCCTTTCGGTTTTCGCGCCCGTCTTTACCTGGCGGTTACCTTAACGGCGCAATCCTAACGGCCACGAAGTGCCATAGATCCCGGCAAACCGGGGTCTTTCGCCCAGTGCCGTTTGCGTCGGTGTCGCCACGTTCCTCATGGAACTGCGGAGTTTGCGTCCCCTCGGTAAGCCTGTGGTCACAAAGCAATTGGCAAACCTGAAAAGGATTGAAGACCATGATCGCGACGTTAACCAAGGGCCTGTCCCGTGGCGGGTTGATCGCCGCCCTCGCAGTGGGCACGATCGCTCTTACCACCGCCCAGGCCGGCGCAGTCAGCGCCAGCGTGCGGGCCAACTGCGCCGGTGACTACCTCTCCTACTGCAGCCAGCATCCCGTTGGCAGCAAGGGTGTCAGAAGGTGCATGCGCGCCAACGGCCATCGGCTGTCAAAGCGCTGCGTGAGGGCCTTGGTCTCCTCTGGAGAAGTGTCCAAGAGAGAAACGTCACGCCGTTCGGCTCGCCGCTAATCACCGTCGGCACGAGGCCGCAATCGCTCCGCGCAGCGATGACGGGACCGGTGGGGCTGGCGCATAGCGCTGGCAGAGTGCACCGATCCGGCCGCCCTCCGTCTTCGCGCCCGGCAGGCAGTAGAGACCGCTGCCATCGCCTTGAGGTGTAAAGCGCACGCCCTGCGTGCCGTCCTTGGCGCTATCGAGAGTACCTGCCAGATAGTTGAGCACGTGAATACGCGCCGTGCCTTTTCGGCCGGTCAGCCGCCGAGGCCGATAGTGCGTATCGGTGACGGGGATTGCCTCCACCGCTCGAAGAACCAGACGGCCGTCCGAAGCCTTGCGTAAGTGCACGCGTGCCATCAAACCGTAATCACGGCAAATGCCCTTTTGCGTCATGTTGGCGGTGCCGTGGTGCAGAAAATTCCCCAGCCCATAAAAAATCAGCGAGTTGCCGGCGAGTTCCACGCCGCGCACGACGTGCGCGTGATGCCCGACAATGAGATCGATCCCGTCACGCTGGGCGGCCTTGCGGCGCCAATCGGAAAACTGGCGTGCGTCCGTGCGCACCTGGCCTTCGATGCCGTAGTGGATGGATAGAATCCGATAGTTGGCCGGCGTTGCGCCCAGCCTTTTGCGAATTTCTGCGAAGTCATCGTCGAACCGGTAAGCAATCTGACCCGGCTTGGCAGCGCCAGCGCGATGACGCTCCAAGTTGTTGGTGACGATGCCGATGGAGGCAAACGCGATATCGGAATTCTTGACGTTGACCGTCTGCGGCCGGCCGGCCTCGTCCCGGTTCATGCCGATGCCGGTCGCCACCGCCAGCTTTTCGTTTTCGAGCGCGCCCACGTGCTTGAGCGTCTCCCTCAGTCCCGCGACGCCATAGTCCATCGAATGATTGTTGGCGAGCGAGAGCAGATTGAAGCCGCTTGCAACGAGGTGGCGCAGACCCGCCGGGTGGGTACGGAAGTTAAACGGCCCGCGCTGCCCCTTGGTGTCGCGGCGCAGATCGTTGCGGTCGGTAATGACCGTTTCCACGTTCAGGAAGTTGAGATCGCCGTTGATGTCCTTGGCGATCAGCTCGGTCGTATTGGCCCAGGTCTGGAAACCGAATTTGCGCACGCCGCGCGGCTCGACCCTCTGATTGTTGCGATTGAGGCCGACATCGCCGACGAGGACGATGGTCACTTCGTCGCCCTCAGCCGCCGTCGCGACGCCGGCAGGGTCGATGCAAATCAGCGCAAGGGCCAGGACGGCAAGGGGGGCCAGGACGGCGAGGGGGGTAATGAGGGCGAGGGGTCGCAAGGGGGTCTTCATGGGGGGCATCTGGTCTTCAAACTTTGGCGCTGGCGCGGCAGCGAACGCTGCCATCCCCTTGCGTACTTTGGGGGTGCAAGTAAACCATGGCCTTGGCGCCGGTCTCGAAGACGCTGTGCGCCAAGCCGTTCCCATGTAAACTCTGCTGTAACTCAGCGCCGCTAGAGCAAGATTGATCTTGATGGAATCGCGTAGGCCTTCGCCTGGGAGCTCTCCGGCAGAAAGGTGAATCTTGCTCTAAATCAAAAGTGTAGAGATGTGATTCACGTTTCACATGGACGCGACTCAAGCGTTTCCAAGTGAAACGATCAGTCGCTAGCCTCGAAAGGAATCGCAATGGCCTTCGACGACTTGAAAGCAGAGCTCGGCATCCTGATGACGCAGATGCAGACCCAGCCCGAGGATCGCCACGAGCTCTATCTGCAGCTCATGGAGAAGCTCAACGAGATCAAAGCTTTTGGCATGCCGCTGCCTCAAGATCTTGTCGAGATGGAGAAGGCTCTGGAGGCTGAGTTCGCGGCCGACAAGAAAGACGGGTGATCCCCTGCACGAAAAAGATGGCTTGGGCTCGGGTGCGCGGGAAGGCGGCAATGGGCAAGTCCGGTGAAACCAGCGAGCGCGGGTAGAGCACGCGTTGTTCGCACTTTGCTGGGCTCAGTAGATCTTTATGGGGAAATAGCGCTCGACCAGCTCCTCGAAGCGGCCGTTCTCGCGTAGCCGGGTGAGGGCGCCGTTAATGAGTTCTTTGATCTGCTGGTCGGTCTTGGGCACGGCAATGGCTATGCCATCGCCAAAGAACATCGGTTCCAAGTAAGGGCCGCCGCGCGTCTCGCAGCACAATCGCGAGGATGTGCCGTGCAACCAAAAAGCTAGGCTAATGCCATCACCGAATATGAAGTCAATTTGATCGCGCAAGAGGGCATCGCGGGCCTGTTCTGCGGTCTCGAACACCTTGATCGCGCTACTGCGGAAGAACGTTTTAACAAAAGCTTCGTGTGACGTCCCCTTGGCAACCCCTATGCTTTTTCCCTCGAGCCCCTCTGGTGTCATGGCGATCTTCTTTTCCGCATGCCTGGCGGCAAAACGCCCCGGCGTATGGAAGTAGCGATCGGTGAAGTCAACCTGCGCCAACGCCTGAGGCGTTACCGTATGGCCCGCGATTACGGCATCGGCCTCGCCGCGCTTGAGCGCCAGGAACAATTCGCCCCAGGGCTTTACCTTGATGTCGCACGCGGTGTCGAGCTCCCGGCAGATGGCACGCGCGATATCGACATTGAAGCCGGCCAGGATGCCGTCCTCGTCATAGAAGTTGAATGGAGGGTAGTCGCTCTCGGTTACGAAGCGAACGACGACGCGCCGGTTCGCCGGGTAGCCAGTCGTGTTTGGAAGGGCTCCGCTGTTCACATTCTGGGCACGCGAGACACCACCAATGACCGTGAATGCCATAAGGACTGCGAACGCCGCCAGTATCGGCGCCCGGCACGCCCCCCCAAGAGAGGCAGTCAATGCGCGCAGTGTTGAAGCGAGGCACTGTGCTTTTTGCGATCTGTGCATGGGCTCTCGACGGCTCAGCGGTGAACGGGCGGGATTCGCTGCCGCTATGAATACACCAAACACTATGGCAAGATCATTGTTTTCGACCCCGGGGGGAGGTCGATCGTCTCGTGCTGCGTACCCATCAAGAAGCAAGTGCCTATGATTTCTCGATCATCGAGGCGTCGCAGGCTCAGCCGTTAACTGGTGATTGCCAGGGTATCGACACACCGGCAGCGCACGCGTGCGATGCGCTGCGATTGGAAGAGGCCGTGCACGGGCTTGCCCTGCGCTCGCCTGAGTTCTCAGCTTCGAGCGGTCTGTGGGGGTGGCAGAAGGGCGTCCTCGCCAGCCTTGCGATCATCTTCTGCGCTGGCGCACTGTTGGCGGTGGAAACGACCTTTGTTGTCCTGCTCCTCCTGTTGGCAGTCCCGTTCTTATTCGTGGTTGCGTTGCGGGCCGTTGCCTTGTGGCATTTTTTTAGTCCGCCCGTTTCGGAACGCGCAGCGCACACGGCTCGTCTAAAGGACGAAAACCTTCCCATCTACACGGTGCTGGTGCCCCTCTTCGGCGAGGCGGCGATCGTGCCTGATCTCATTTGCGCATTGCGTGCTATCGATTATCCCGAACGCAAACTACAAGTGCTTCTCATCGTCGAGAGCATCGACCATGAGACGCAGGCCGCCTTGCGGGCTGCCGACCTTCGCCCGCACATGCGTGTTCTCGTTGTGCCTGACGGCAAGCCGCGCACGAAGCCGCGCGCGTGCCAGTATGCGCTGCAGTTCGCTACGGGTGCCTACATCGTCGTCTACGACGCGGAAGATTGGCCCGATCCTGCACAACTTCGTCGCGCGATAGCCGTGTTTCGTGCCACGCCAAGGCGGCTCGGCTGCTTGCAAGCCCAGCTCAACATTTACAATTCGAATGCGAGCTGGCTGACGCGCCAATTTACCATCGAATACACGGCGCTCTTCGATTGCATCCTGCCGACCTTGGAGCGCCTTGAACTGCCCGTGCCTTTAGGCGGCACATCGAATCACTTCCCTCGCGCCGTTCTCGATGCAATTGGAGGCTGGGACCCGTTCAACGTGACTGAAGACGCCGACCTCGGCATTCGCTTGGCCCGTAGCGGTTGGCACGTCGGCGTGCTGTCCTCGAGCACTTGGGAGGAGGCTCCATCGACGTTTCGCGTGTGGCTCGGCCAGCGCACACGTTGGCTCAAGGGCTGGATGCAAACCTACCTGGTACACATGCGCGAGCCGCGCCGCTTGTGGCGCGAGTTAGGCGCGCGGCGCTTTGTTGGTCTTCAGGTGCTCATGGGTGGCCTCGTCCTATCGGCTCTTGTGCATCCTTGGTTTTACGTGTTCCTTGCTCTCAACCTTTGGCACGGACAGCTTTCGAGTATGCCGGAATCGGTATTGGACCGGTCGCTCTTGTTGGTTGGCGTCTTCAATCTCATCGCTGGCTACCTCAGCGCCATATGGTTGGGAGCGGCTGCTTGTGCTCGCCGCGGTCAGCGCTGGCTTTCCGTTCACGCCGTAATTATGCCGCTCTACTGGTTGGCAATTTCTCTTGCTGCCTATCGAGCGATTTGGCAGCTCGCATCGGCACCGTTCTATTGGGAGAAGACGGAGCATTTCGCGCGACTGGCCAGTTCCGTTCCGGGACAATCGGCGCCGGCGAAGGGTGTGTAACGATCAGCCCCTTTACCTCGAATACGACAGTTGGACTGCAATTGGGCTTTGTGGGGAAGCTCGAGGGACCGCCCATCCGCCGCCGCCTTACAACTTGAGAGCTCGAATGCTGCTTGTTGCACTACTCTTCATCGCCACCTTCTTCTTGGCCTACTCGAACGGTGCCAACGATAACTTCAAGGGCGTGGCGACGCTCTACGGCAGCAACACAGCCAGCTACAACAAGGCGCTGACCGTTGCCAC
>JAUWCP010000310.1 GCA_030609245.1 Hyphomicrobium sp. | reverse complement strand
GTCCTGATGGCTATGACGACAGTCTTCAACTTCCTCGCGCTTGAACATCTAAGGCTCGACCAGACGGTAACGGTTGTCTTTCTCGCGCCGTTGGTCGTTGCGCTTCTTGCCGGGCCGTTCCTGGGAGAATGGATTGGCTGGCGTCGCCTCGTTGCCATTCTCGTTGGTTTTCTTGGGATCCTAATCGTGGTCCGCCCAGGAATTGCAGGTTTGCATCCAGCGTTTGTCTTTGCGTTCGGCACAATGTTCGCCTACGCGTTGTTCATGCTAATGACGCGTTACCTCGCGGCCTACGATGCGCCGCTGGCAATGCTTTTTTATTCCATCCTGATCGGCACCATCGTGCTTGCGCCCTTCGCAATATGGGAATGGGTGTGGCCGGCATCTGCCATGGAGTGGCTACTGCTTTTCGCGCTCGGCCTGCTCGGCGGCATTGGACACTATCTGTTTATCCACGCCAATCGGTTGGCGCCTGCCTCCATCGTCGCGCCATTTCTCTATCTGCAGCTCATTTCGATGGTCGCGTTCGGTTTTCTCGTGTTCAACCAACTGCCCGATGTCTGGACGCTCGTGGGCTCAAGCGTCATTATCGGCTCTGGGATCTATCTGGTGCAGCGCGAACGCGCGATACGGGCCGAGGCGAGACGCGCAGCCGCCCGTTAGGTCTCTTGCGGCTGCGCCAGCTTCGCCTTCGTCTCTTCCGCCCATGACGCGAAGCGGCCCTCAGCGAGGCTCGAGCGCATGGCCGCCATCAGCTCCTGGTAAAACGCTGTGTTCGCCCACGAGAGCAACATCGACCCCAAATACTCGCCCGACTTAATGAGGTGATGCAGATAGGCGCGCGAGTAATCGCGCGCTGCAGGGCATGTACTTTGCGGATCAAGCGGCGAGGTATCCTCCGCGTGGCAGGCGTTTTTCAGATTGAGGCGCCCCTGCCAGGTGAAGGCCAGACCGTGCCGGCCATTGCGCGTCGGCATCACACAGTCGAACATGTCGACGCCGCGCGCTACCGACTCGATGAGATCTAGCGGTGTGCCGACTCCCATCAAATAACGCGGCTTTTCCTCAGGCAGCAGTGTCGTTACGCCTTCCAGCGTGGCCAGCATGATGTCATGACCTTCGCCAACGGCCAGTCCGCCAACCGCGTAGCCGTGGAAATCCATACCCACCAGCGCCTCAGCAGATCGCCGCCGCAGCTCCCCGTCCGTACCCCCCTGCACAATCGCAAAAAGAGCCTGGCCGGGCTTTGCAAGGCTCTCAAACGCCGTGCGAGAGCGCTCCGCCCAGCGCACAGAAAGCTCCATTGCGCGCTCGACCTCGCGCCGTTCCGCCGGCAGCTCGATGCATTCGTCGAGCTGCATCTGGATATCGGCGCCGAGCAGACACTGGATTTCGATGGCGCGCTCAGGGGAAAGCATGTGCGGTGTTCCATCCACATGCGATTGGAAGCGCACGCCCTCCTCGCTGATCTGGCGCAGCTTGCCTAGCGACATGACCTGGAATCCGCCAGAGTCGGTGAGGATTGGCCCGTCCCAGCGCATGAAGGTGTGCAACCCGCCAAGTCTGGCAATGCGTTCAGCGCCCGGGCGCAGCATCAAGTGATAGGTATTGGCGAGCACGATATCAGCGCCCGCTGCCTTGACCTGCTCGGGATAAAGCGCCTTTACGGTCGCTCCGGTGCCAACAGGCATAAACGCCGGAGTGCGGATGATGCCGCGCGGCGTTGCAATCTCGCCGAGCCTGGCCGCGCCATCTTGTGCAATCTTACGATAGCCAAACCCGGTCATCACATCCTGCATGTCACCTCAGCCCTGAGTTTCGCTCTGCGCCGGAAAGAGCAAGCCGGCGTCACCATAAGAGTAGAATCGATATCCTGAGCGGACCGCATGGGCATAGGCTTCTTTCATCACATCTAGCCCGCAGAAAGCCGCTACCAGCATGAAAAGCGTGGAGCGAGGCAGATGGAAATTAGTCATGAGAACATCGACCGCGCGGAAGCGATAGCCGGGCGTGATGAAGATATCGGTGCTGCCACGAAAGGGTTGTATTTCACCGTCCCGCGCCGCACTTTCAAGCAGGCGCAGTGAAGTCGTCCCCACGGCCACGATCCGGCCGCCTCTGTCACGCGCAGCGTTGAGCGCGGTCGCCGTCTCACTTGAAACCTCGCCCCACTCAGCGTGCATCTTGTGTCCACTCGTGTCGTCCGCCTTCACCGGAAGAAACGTGCCGGCGCCCACATGCAGCGTCACGAAGTGGCGAGTAACACCGCGGACATCAAGCGCAGCCATAAGCTGCGGCGTGAAGTGCAAGCCCGCCGTGGGTGCTGCGACCGCACCCTCGTGTGCCGCATAGATGGTTTGATATTCGATCCGGTCGACATCTTCGGCGTGCCGGCGCCCGGCGATATATGGCGGCAGTGGCATCTCACCTACCGCAGCAATCGCCAAGTCGAGGTCCTTACCCGCAAGATCGAATGCAAACTCGAACTCACCTTCATCGCCCTTAGCGGAAACAGTAGCCTCGATGGTGCGGGCTGGTCCTGCTTTGCCAGAATGCCTGAAGGAAAGCCGATCACCCTCCTTCAACCGTTTCGCTGGGCGCACCAATGCCCGCCACCTATTCCGATCGACGCGCTCAATGAGGGTAGCGGCGATATTTGCTTGCAGCTCGCCGCGCCTTCGCACGCCTTCGAGGGCA
>JAUWCP010000095.1 GCA_030609245.1 Hyphomicrobium sp. | reverse complement strand
ATGAACTGTCGCGCGATTGGTCGCGCTACCCTCCATTTTGGGCCCCGGTCTTCTAATAGTCCCAGAGATTTGCTGATATGGGGCAGGCTTCAATTTGAAAGAACCGTTAGAGGGCTTGACCGAGCATGCAGAATTCCCCTTCCACGAATCCGATGTCTCCCAGGACGATCATTGCCGTAGCGGTAACATTCCTGGCTATCGCCGCCGCCCACGGGCTCGCTCAGGAAGCCAAAGCGCAGCAAGAACAAGACACCATCACCTTCGAACTGAATAAGCTGGAGCCCTCCGAAAAGGGCTGCCGGGCCTACATTGTGGTCTCGAATACATCGAGCACTGCCTACGATGCCTTCAAGCTTGATCTGGTGATGTTCAAGACGGATGGGATCATCGGACGCCGTTTCTCATTGAACCTGGCGCCGATCCGTCCCTCCAAGCGCTCGGTCAAGCTCTTCGACCTCGATGATACGAAGTGCGAGGACATCGGCAGCTTCCTCGTCAACGACGTCATCGAGTGCCGTGCGGGGGATCAAGCCGATCAGGACTGTCTCGCCCTCTTGAAGGTGAACTCTCTAACCAAAGTCGGTATCTCAAAGTAACAAAGGCTGCCGCTGGTCGTGTGCTCGGTCGCCACCTGGGCACTCATCTTCGAAAAGCCTGGGCACTCATCTTCGAAAAGATGGTCCGGCTCCAAACTGCTTGACGATGCGGCGATGGCTGCGCTCGATCGCGCGGCACCTTCCCCGCCGATGCCCGAGAGCGTCGCGCCGGGCCCGCTTGAGGTGCAGGTACCCTTCAAGTTCGTCACGCGCTGAACCACCCGTCGAATTCTGGACCGTTAGAGCGGGGCGCAGGGGCTTATACGCCCCGCGAGAGCTCGAGTTTACCGTGAAATCAGTACTCGGATTAACTACGCATTATTCTATGCCCCCTAGTTTGATGGCCGGGTAGATCAACAACCAAGTAGCGGTGAGATGATCAACGGGCCGCTGGGCGGCAAAAAATACAGCTCGTTGATGAACGAATACGCCTCGCTTCTCGGCGACGCAGTGCTTCGTCATCGCGCACGCACGGCTGAGCACTCTGCACGTGTCGAAGCGGAACTTGCCAGCAAGCTGAAATCCGAGTTCATCGCCAACGTGAGCCATGAGCTCAGGACGCCCTTAAACTCGATTATTGGCTTCTCAAAGCTGCTGTCCGAGCACAAACAGCGCAAGCTTTCGCAAGCTGACATCAGCGACTACGCCAACAACGTTCATGATGCAGCCGGTTACCTGCTCTTGGTGATCAATAACATCCTCGATATCTCCGAGCTTCAAAGCGGCAAATGCACGCTCGATGACCGCGAGGTCAATCTGCGCGAACTCCTCACGGAATGCATTTCCTCGTTCCGCCTTATGGCTGAGAACGCAAGCGTCACTCTTAGCGACACCATCGACGCCAATCTTCCCAACGTGCGTGGCGATGGTCAGAAACTGCATCAAGTATTCACCAACCTCATCTCCAACGCGCTCAAGTTCACGCGCAGTGGCGGCACGGTTTCGGTTGAGGCCAATTCTCTTCCTGAAGGCGGAGCAATGGTTCACATCGGCGATACGGGAGTTGGCATGAGTGAAGAGGACATCGCCGTGGCGCTGGCACCCTTTGGGCATGTCGATTTAAGCCGTGCGCGCTGGCGTGACGGACCCGGCCTAGGGTTGCCCATCGCGCGCTCGCTCGTGCAACTGCATGGCGGCGAACTCAAAGTAGAAAGTGACCTGAACGTTGGCACACGCGTGATCGTGACCTTACCACCGTGCGACCAACTCTCCGTAGCAGAGGTACGCGACGCGGTGATGGGCCAAGGACTCGCGTCTTAATGGGGGCAAACAACATGCAATCCAACATGCCACAATCCGAGGTGAGCGCCGCACGTGCCGACAGGTCTATTGGCCGTATCGTTTCGGTCACAGGCGCCAAAGCAATCGTGCTGCTCGACTGTCCGAAAGACGAACGCGTTCGCCTCACCGAGCGCCCGGACATGGGAACGCTGCTCGCCATCGAAACGGAGAACACCGTTGTGCTGGCCATCGTCTCGGCCTTGAGCGTGCCAGTTCCCGCACAGCGCGAGGGTGACGCGGAAATCTGGATTGCCGAGCTGGGGCTTGTCGGCGAACTATGGCGCAGCAAGGACGGCCGTGCCGCGACCTTCGCACGTGGTGTTACTTTCTATCCTTTGCTGGGCGATAGGGCGCGCGTGGCGTCCAAACCGGAACTTGAGGCCGCATTCTGCGGTGACCCAAATAGATCGATACGAATTGGCTGCATTCGCCAGGATAGCTCCATTCCAGCGATGGTCTGCGTCGATGAGCTTCTCGGAAAGCACTTCGCAATCCTCGGCACGACAGGGACGGGAAAATCGTGCACCACCGCGCTAATTTTGCGCTCCATTCTAGAGAAGAACCCTGCCGCACATATTGTCCTACTCGATCCCCACAACGAGTACGCAACGGCCTTTGGCGATTCGGCGGAAGTCATCTCCCCGAGCAATATGAACTTACCGTTCTGGCTTTTGAATTTCGAAGAGATCGTCGAGGTTCTGATCGGCAATAACGAACGGAAATCGGAGATCGAGATCCTACAGGAGCTGATCCCGCTGGCAAAAGCGCGCTATGGCAACGGCCGCGGGCGTGAGAGCCAGGGCGTGCGCCGCGACATCTACGAAGCAGGGCGCTTCACCGTCGACACACCCGTGCCCTACCGCATCTCGGACCTGGCAGGTCTAATCGATGAGCGAATGGGGAAGCTGGAGAATAAAAACGATCTCGCGCCTTACCGTCAAATCAAGGCCCGTATGGACGCCATTTCTCAAGACCGCCGGTATGCCTTCATGTTCGGGTCGCTGACCGTTAATGACGGCATGACAGAAGTGCTGGGGCGCATCTTTCGTGTGCCCGTCGACAACAAGCCCATTACGATTCTCGAGCTGACGGGCCTGCCCACAGAGATCGTCAATGTCGTCGTGTCAGTTATGGCGCGTATGACATTTGATTTTGCGCACTGGAGCGAGGGCAAGTTGCCGTTGATGCTCGTGTGCGAGGAGGCACACCGTTATGTGCCGGCGAACCACAGTCTCGGCTTCGAGCCGTGCAAGCGCGCCATTGCGCGCATCGCCAAGGAGGGCCGTAAGTACGGCGTCTCCTTGTGCATCGTCACGCAACGTCCGGCCGAGATCGACCCCACGATCGTGTCGCAATGTAACACGGTGTTCGCACTCAGAATGTCGAATGATCGCGACCAGGAAATAGTCAAGTCCGCACTACCGGATACCGGCTCGGGACTTTTGGAGTTTCTGTCCGCGCTCGGTCAGCGCGAAGCTTTAGCGTTTGGCGATGGTGTTGCGCTACCCGTCCGGATCAAATTTGACGAGCTCCCAGAAGATGTGCGGCCGCGCAGTTCGACAGCAAAATTTAGCGCGCATTGGCAACACTCGGTGGGCGACAAAGGATTTTTGGAGCAGGTCGTTGAGAAGTGGCGTTCCTCTGTTGTCAGCGCCCGTGGCGATGCCGCGCAGGAGGCCGCCGTTCTTGCCGAGACCAAAACGGTCCAGTCCGAGACCGTTCCGCCAACCGGCATGACAGGCCGGCAAAACCCTCAACGGCACGAACCGCACCCCGTTGCGCAGGCCGCGCGCCAGCATATACCTTTCGCAACCACCAACGGCGCGGCAACCAACGGCGTGATCGCTACTGACGCAGCCGCTCCAGTGCGTACCGCCAGCACGCTTCGCAAGGACGGCCGCCTGACTGGAACGAAGTCTAACAGCGCCTCGATACGCCCCGGGACCGAGCAGCCTACTCAGATGGCGGCCGGAAATGGCAACACAGACCAGCCCGTTTCTAGTGCGGCGCTCAAGTCTTTGCGAGAGCGGCTCATTCAGCGCAACCAGCGCTAAGATCGCTTAGTGCGGTTTATCTCCGGAACGAATAGCAACGATACGCCCATCGTCGTTTGTGTCGCCGTCTGACTGAGCGGCCTCTTGCTCGCCCGGCAATTTTTCCCGGGGCTTGGCCTCCATCTGGCCGAAGCGATACCAGCTCACGGGGATCGAGGCCAGGTAGGCAAGTGAGGCCCCCGTCAGCGTTCCAAATGGATACGTGACGAGCAACGACACGAAGCCGATGGCCAGCATAAAGGTCGGCATCACGTACTCGCGCGCGATGCGTTCGCCCAGGAGCTTTCCGGAAAACGTGGGGATGGTCGACACCATCATGAAGGCGACTAAGAGCGTGTAGACCAGTATGACATTGAGCAGCAGAGGCGATGAGCGGATGCCGCCGAACCCCAAATACTCCAGGTAGACCGGCAAGAGCACGATGATGGCCGCAGCGGGCGTCGGCATGCCTATGAAGAATCCCTTTCGCCACTTGGGCTGTTGGTCATCCTCAATCGCAACGTTGAAACGCGCTAACCGCAGCGCCGAGGCAAGCGCGAAAATCATCACGCAAATCCAACCCAGGCTCTTAAGGCTACCGAGCCCCCAGTTGAAGATGAGCAACGCCGGCGCCACGCCGAAATTGACGAAATCGGCGAGACTGTCGAGTTCGGCCCCGAAGCGCGAGGACGCTTTAAGAAGTCGGGCGACACGGCCATCGATCCCATCGAGCAGCGCGGCAAATACGATTAACCCGAACGCCAGATCATAGCGCTCCTCTATACCCATGCGAATTGACGTAAGCCCGGCGCACAGGGCCAGGAGCGTGAAGAAGCTCGGCACCAGTATCCTGACCGGCACGTTGCGACGACGGAAGATCGGCGTTCGCCGCCGCCGCCGTGTTTCCCGTTCCAGCTTTGGTAAAATCGGGTCCATGGTGCTTAGCCTCACTGCATTGCCTTCTTAAAGAAGACTGCGAGCTTACTCGTCCTCAGATCACGCCCGGCGGGCTACCCGCTCTTGCTCATCAGATTGTGCGTCCGCAAACACGGTCTCGCCGGCAACCGCGCGCTGGCCAACCGCGATCAGCGCATGCTTTCCCGGCGGAAGGTAGACATCCACGCGCGAGCCGAAACGGATGAGCCCGATGCGCTCACCCGCGCCTACACTATCGCCTTCGTGCGCGAATGCCACAATGCGCCGTGCGACAAGTCCTGCGATCATCACGACTGCAATCTCACCACCATCGGACTTTTGGATGACAAATCCGCGACGCTCGTTCTCCTCGCTCGCCTTGTCGAGCGCAGCATTGAAAAACGCACCCGGCACGTAAACGGAGCGCACGATCCGCCCCGCCACCGGGGCGCGGCAAATGTGTACATCCAGGACGGAAAGAAATGTGGAGATGCGCACGCGCTCCTCCGCGCCAAGGCCAAGCTCAGGCGGCGGGAGCACTGTTTCAACAGATGAGATGCGCCCATCTGCGGGCGCGATGACAAGACCTTCGCGCAATGGAGTGACGCGGTCAGGATCGCGGAAGAAATAGGCAATCCAAAGCGTCACGACGACCAGGATCCAGGCAAGCGGCGGCCAAATCAAAAAGAAGAGCAAGGTCAAGCCGGCCCCAATGAATAGGAACTTGTGGCCGTCCCTGTGCACAGGCGCCAAGCTTTCGGCGATCGTATCGAAGATACCCTGACGTTCAGACACGCAGAAATTCTCCTTGAGCTGGCGATTTCTTTTTCGGGCAGTGTAAGCAGGTTGCAGCGGGGTCTACTGCACCGGAATGGCGATGAAACGATACCCGCCTAAGGCATCTTCAACACCGAGCTGAACGGTCTTACCGCCGCTCCTCTTCACATCCTCAACTTTTCTCGCAATATCTTGCGGATCGGTAACCGGCTCCTGCGCAGCCTCGACAATCACATCCCCGGGTCTAATCCGCTTTGCAGCTGGGCTTTCTGGGTCGACTTCGCTCACGATTGCGCCAGTGACATCGGCGCCGATACCGTATTTGGAGCGCAGCTTGTCATTGAGGCGAGATAGCTTCAAGCCGAGAACCGACATTTCCGACTGTGGCGCCTCCCCGTTAGGGGCGCCAGAGAAAGCTTTGGGCCGCACCTCATCGTCCGCCAGACGCCCGATCGTCACTCTCAGCGTCTTCTTCTCCCCTTTGCGCCGCACTTCAACGTCAACTGTCTTGTCGATCGGCGTGCGCGCAACGAGCCGCGGCAACGCGCGCATTCGCGTCACGTTCCTGCCGTCGAATTTTACGATGACATCGCCCGATTTCAGTCCAGCCTTCGCTGCGGGGCTGTCGGGTGAAACGGCAGCAACAAGAGCACCCGTATGCGCTGGCACATTCACGCGTCCCGCGATGCCATCAGTAACAGTTTGGATCTTCACACCAAGCCAACCGCGCCGCACCTCGCCGAACGTCCTGAGCTGTTGGACAACAGGGCTCGCTGTGTCCGATGGGACCGCAAATCCGATGCCGATCGAACCGCCCGTTGGCGACATAATTGCGGTGTTTACGCCGATGACTTCGCCGTCCATGTTGAACAACGGGCCGCCGGAGTTGCCTTTGTTGATCGATGCGTCGGTTTGCAAGTAGTCGTCATAAGGGCCTGAGTTGATGTCGCGGGCTTTCGCCGAGATGATGCCGACCGTAACCGTACCGCCCAGGCCAAAGGGGTTGCCGATCGCCATCACCCAATCGCCGACCTTGATGTCCGCCGAAGCGCCGAAGGAGACGGCTTTGAGCTCCTTCTTCGGCTTAACCTTCAAAAGCGCAATGTCGGTCTTGGTGTCTCTTCCAACGAGTTCCGCATTGAGCTGGGTGCCATCGTGGAAGTTGACGCTTATTTCTTCTGCGCCGTCGATTACATGATTGTTGGTGACGATGATGCCTTCTTTGCCGTCGATGACAAAACCAGACCCCAGGGAAGAAACCTTGCGATTGGGGACGAGGGGACGCCCGGGATTATTATCGAAGAAATCTTCAAAGAGATCCTCGAATGGCGAACCATTGGGCACGTTCGGCAGCGGGATGCCTTGTGGGCCCTTGATCCCCTGGCTCGTTGAAATGTTGACCACGGCCTCGATCAGTTCCTCCGCGACGGGCGCGACGGAATGAGGTCCACGCTTGGAGGCAGAGGAAACCGCGCCGGCCATTATCACGAGCGCGGCAAGGATGCCGAAAGACCGGCCACAGAACCGCGAAAGATTTCGCATGAACGCTTCTCCCGCCGGAGACCTCGACCGGCCAATTCTCGCCCGTGACAGCCGCTCACCGATCCTAAATACCCAACCTTCAGCGCAACAGGATGGCAATATACCCAACCTTCAGCGCAACAGGATGGCAATGCGAAGCGGCTGTCAACGCAGCGGTTGGCGTCCTCAACCGCGAATCAGCCAAACCAGGCCCGCGCCCAGACCAACCGCGGTCCAGCCAGCGATCCGCAGCGTCCGTTCCGGCGTGGCCTGGGCCGCTTCCAACATGCGGATGCCCAGGTGCGGGGCAATCGCCCAGAGCAGGCCCTCAATGACGAGTACGAGCCCGAACCCGACGATCAGATCGCTCATTGAACGCTCGACTGCGCCGGCCGCGAACCACCCGACGGGTCTGTAAAGTACTTAAAGAACTCCGAGTCAGGCGACAGCAGCAGGCGCGTATCCTCCGACTTCAAGCCTTTCTCGTAGGCTTGCATAGATCGATAAAATTCGAAGAAGTTCCGATCGCGGGTGTAAGCATCGGCATAGATGCGGTTACGCTCCGCGTCGCCCGCACCGCGGGTCTCCTCGCCTTTGCGCGAGGCTTCCGCCTTGATCACGGTCGCCTGGCGATCCGCGGTCGCCCTGATGCGGTTGGCCGTAGCTGCACCTTCCGCGCGGAACTCGGCAGCCTCCCGCTGGCGTTCGGCGCGCATGCGGTCGAACACGGCCTTGGAATTTTGCTCCGGCAAATCGGCGCGCTTCATGCGAACGTCGATGACCTGCAAGCCAAACTCCTCGCCCTCCTGGTTCACCTGGATGGCGATGCGTTTCATCAGCTCTGCACGCTTGTCGCGGACGATGTCCACGAACGTCGCAGAACCCAACACCTGACGCAGCGACGATTCAACAATCGGCCCAAGGCGGGAGCGCACACCATCCTGGTAGCGCAACGTCTGATAAAACTTCAAAGGATCGACGATCTTGTAGCGCGCAAAGGCATCCACCACGAGACGCTTTTGGTCTCTCGCGATCGCTTCGGTGGGAGCCATATCGAGGTCGAGGATACGCTTATCGTAAATCTCCACCTGATCGATGACCGGCCATCGCCACTTCAATCCGGGGTCTCTCACGACCCTCTTCGGCTCGCCGAAGCGCAACACAAGAGCCTGCTCGGTCTGATGCACGATAAAGGCCGAGAAATAGACCGCGACGGCGGCGATCCCAATGAGAACGACGAGAAAGGCTAGAAACCCGCGCATGATCAATTACCTCCCTGGCCGCTCTTGGGCTGAAGCTTGTCGAGCGGAAGGTAGGGAACGACGCCCTGACCGCTCTTGCTATCGAGAATGATTTTGTCGGTGCCGCTCAATACCCGCTCCATCGTCTCTAGAAACATGCGCTTGCGCGTAACGTCCGGCGCATTCTTGTATTGGTCGTAGACCTGCAGAAAGCGTGACGT
>JAUWCP010000129.1 GCA_030609245.1 Hyphomicrobium sp. | reverse complement strand
GCCGAGCTTGGCCTCAAGGACCATCTCACCCGGCAGCGCTCCAACGGCCTCGCCTCTATGGTCGAGCGCATTCGCTTTGATGCGACTGAGGCGTCGGTGGGATGTACCGCTGCCGAATAACGATCCTGCCGCTATTCGGACGGCATCTCGAACACAGGGTGATAATCGTCGCTGCCCCAGTGCCGGACTTGCGCTGCCCGTGGGGTTGCATGGCTTGCGCTTTCACCGAGACCATAGTGACGCGCAAGCCGTGATAGCGCGAGTTGCAGAACAACCTTGCCTGATCTCTGCGGCCATCCAGCCTCCCGCTCTGCCGCCTCCAATCCCTTCAGATGGCAGCATACGTCGATCAGCACTCCGGCAAGCTCTGGACCGACGACTGCCAAGGCGCGGCCAACCCGCCCCCGCGCAGCAGCAACGTTATCCAGCATGTCACTGCTCGACCCCGCGCCGGACTTGCGACGCCGGCCCGTGGACCCCACAGCCGACCAGTTCGCCGTGACTCGGGGCGTCATTTGCGCAAACCAGAAGTCGGCCCGTAGCCGCTCACCCGCATCGAACTGAGACTGCGAGATCATAGGCTCACCGTCCTTGTCCTTGCGCCGGCGCAGCCAAGCGATCGGACTTTCGGCTGGGTTGAGTGTGGGCTGTTGGCGCGCAGACGTCAGCTGCTTCTTCTTCGTCGCAACGGGCATAGTTGGGAAGCCTTAAGAGCTAAGAGCTGAGAAAAGAACGTGTCGAAGGCCGCGTCGCCAGTGCGGAAACGGCCCACTCGAGCAGATCCAGCGCCCGGTCGAAGAGCGGATCGTCGCGCCTGTCCTCAACAACGGTGCAGGCATGCGCCGCTGTCGTCCTGTCGCGGCCAAACAGTCGGCCGGTGTCGGTGAGGGAGAGACCACACGCCACGTGAGCCAAGTACATGGCAACCTGGCGAGCCTGCGCCACCTTGGCCCGCCCGCGTGTTGTGTGATGCAAGTCGGCGGGCCCGACGCCGAAAACTTGGATCACGGCCTGTTCGATCGCCTCGCGCGAAACAACTGGCGGGGCGGCATTAGATACCGCTGAAGTTGGAGAGCGTTGATGTCGGGGGCGTTTGATTTGTTGAGGGCCGTCGATGTTGTGCAGCATGTGGTCCTCGCTCCTCGGCGTATTCATCGCCTCGCTTCACGCTCTCTTGTGGTGCCCAAACATAAGCGCGGGTAGCCGTAGCCGTGTCGCAAAACTACCGTCTGAGTGAACGGGGGGGATAAGTTCGCGCGGCGACGCGCGCCGCATGGCGCTCCGCTTAAACGTTATTCCCACAGCGCAGGGCGATGTGACACTAGCGGGCCCCGCATGAAGACAACTCCTCACAAGCAGTCATCCAATGTCGAACACCGCAGACTCCGGCCGCAGTGCCCGCCGTCGTTTCCAATCGCACAGTGATGTCGACTCGCGCACCTATGACCGTGCGCGTGACCTTCCAAAGCTGTTGCCGCTCTGGCCCCAGGAGATCGTGAGCTCAAAAGCCGCAGATCACGCGGGCCTTCTCGCCCGTTTGCGCAAGGCGCTTCGCGCGGAACGACAGCGGGGCGCAAGCAGTCATTGGACGTATGATCTTGCCCGGCACGCACAGCTCCTGCGCGCCTACCGTGCAGAGGCAGCGGCGCACCTTCGCGCCACCGCTGGAAGCAGACGACGCGCTTATGAGGAAAATCCCATAAGTAAAAAACGTGCACGCCCCACATCGCCTTAGAACGCGTTGGTGACCATTCAGCGAGACAACGCGGCGGACGCAAGCCGGCCGGTCACCGTTCCAATGAAGGATTGAAATTTAACAGCGCCTATTTCTCGCGACGCGTGCCCAGTCCCATCTTCTTGGCCAGATCAGAGCGTGCGCGGGCGTAGTTGGGCGCTACCATAGGATAGTCGTGGGACAGACCCCACTTCTCGCGGTACTCTTCCGGGGACAGATTGTAGTGCGTACGCAGGTGACGCTTCAATGATTTGAACTTCTTCCCGTCTTCTAAGCAAATTATGTAGTCGGGCAGTACAGACTTCTTCACCGGCACTTTCGGCTTCTGCTCTTCACGCTCTGGCTGCACGATTGAGCCCGTCGCACGACTCAAAGCCGCGTGCGTTTCGCTGATCAGATGCGGCAGCTCCGTTGCCACAACGGCGTTGTTGCTGACGTAGGCTGAAACGATCTTGGCGGTGAGCTCAACAAGTTCTGGCGGCGTTTGGTTTTCCATTCCAGCTTCCCTTCCCAGAAGGTGCAATGCTTCAACGGCAAGACGGCGTACCAACAAGACAAATCAAACCTTGATGCCTTTCAGCAATCCGCCCGGATGGACTTGACGGGTTGTGTATCACGACCCATGAGGTGCCAGAAATTACACGTGTGGGAACTTCTGTCGCACCGGCCGATAGTAATGTCAACAAAAACACTACTGTCTAGACTTGGGTTAGATAATCAATCGGGCAAGTCAACTCGTTGGTCACTGGGCGATCAAGTCTCCGTACTCGGATATTTCAGGAAGTACCCTGGGGTAGCTGCCTTCGCAACATGTTCATGAATAGTCGTGACTGGCACAAGACGTTCTTGCCGCCGTCGCCGAAACGAACTTCACCATTCTTCCTGGAAAAGGCCGACAGAGAAGGCAGAAATGTAGAGGCAGGACAATCCTCTACAGTCGAAGGCCAGCGAAGCAGCCACATGCACCTTCAGACAACTTCCGGCAAAGTTGACAACACCAGCCCAGAGCAATTTCATGGGCCAGCCGACGAGTGCTTGTCGGCATGCGCAGGACAATCCGGCCGCGACTGTCCAAACCCACACTATGGCGCGATTTGCTAGGCGTGCCGGGTCCCCTATTCGTCCTCTCACGGAGTCACTCATGCACGGTCAAGCTGATCGACGTGCGTCCCTCAAGGCGCCGAGCGCTGCACGCCGGCCCCATCTTACCGAATGGCACGGCATGACGTTGAGCGATGACTATGCGTGGCTCCGGGCCGAAAACTGGCAAGAGGTGATGCGCGACCCCAGCACACTCGATGCAGAGATCCGCAAATATCTTGAGGCTGAAAATGCCTTCTGTGAACAGCAGCTCGCCGATACGCGCAACCTGCAGGATACGCTCTTCTCGGAGATGAAGGGGCGCCTGAAGGAGGATGACAGCACCGTACCGGCACCCGATGGCCCGTTTGCTTACTATTCGAACTTTGTGTTCGGCGGCCAATACCCCCTCATCGGACGCACACCGCGCGAAGGCGGCCCGCAGAGTGTGCTGCTTGATGGAAACTCGGAGGCCAAAGACAAGCCGTATTGGGATCTGGGCAGTGCCGAGCATAGCCCAGATCACAAGCTGCTCGCCTATGCCAGCGATGAAAAGGGTTCAGAATATTACGAGATCCGTATCCGCGACCTGGAGACCGGCCAAGACTTGCCCGACATCATTCCCGATACCAATGGCGGACCGGTTTGGGCCAACGACAGCAGGACGCTCTTCTACGTGCGCCTCGATGACAATCATCGCCCGCTCAAGGTCTACCGGCACCAGCTAGGGACCCCCGTCGACGAAGATGTTCTGGTCTACGAGGAACACAACATCGGGTTTTATGTCGGGCTATCGCTCACGCAGTCGTCGAAATTCATTCTCATCGACGCTCACGATCACCAAACGAGCGAAATCTATCTCATCGACGCCGATGCCCCGCTTGAGCCTTTGCGCATCGTGGCTGCGCGCGAGCAGGGGCACGAGTACGACATCGAGCACAACGGGAACGGGCTTTTCATTGTGACCAACTCCGCGGGCGCTGAGGATTTCCGCATTTGCGAGGCGCCCGTTGCCACGCCTGGCGTCGAAAACTGGCGCGAATTGATCCCGCACCGCGATGGTTGCCTGATCCTCGACGCCGTCGTCTATCGCCATCACATGGTGCGGCTCGAGCGTGAGGACGGTCTGCCGCGCATTGTCATTCGCCGGCTCGCTGATGGGACCGAGCACACGATCGCGTTTCCCGAAGAGGCGTATGCGCTCGGTCTATCAGCCGGTTACGAGTTCGATACGACCACCGTGCGCTTTGTCTACTCTTCGATGACAACGCCAGCCGAAACCTATGACTACGACATGGAAGCGCGCACCCGTACGTTGCGCAAGCGCCAGGAGGTCCCCAGCGGACATAATCCTGACGACTACGTCACCCGCCGCCTTTATGCGCCCGCAGCCGACGGGGAGACGGTTCCCATCTCGCTTCTCTACCGAAAGGACACACCGCTCGACGGCTCAGCACCGCTTTTTCTCTATGGCTACGGCGCTTACGGGATCTCAATGCCCGCCTCCTTCTCCACCGGACGCTTATCCCTCGTTGACCGTGGTTTCATCTTCGCCATCGCCCACGTTCGCGGCGGTAAGGAAAAGGGTTATCGCTGGTATACGGAGGGTAAGCTCAAGAAGAAGGTCAACACGTTCAGCGATTTCGTCGCGGCCGGCGAATATCTCGCCGCGCAAGGGTTGACCCAGCGCGGTCGCATCGTCGCCAGCGGTGGCTCCGCCGGCGGCATGTTGATGGGCGTCATCACCAACATAGCGCCTGACCTTTTCCTCGGTGTCATTGCCGATGTACCCTTCGTTGACGTGCTGAACACTATGCTCGACAAGGACCTGCCCCTGACACCGCCCGAGTGGCCCGAGTGGGGCAACCCCATCGAAAGCAGAGAGGACTTTGAGACCATTCGCTCCTACAGCCCTTACGAGAACGTCGAGGCGAAGGCCTATCCGCATATCTTTGCCTACGGCGGCCTCAACGATCCACGCGTCACTTACTGGGAGCCCGCCAAGTGGATTGCGCGGCTGCGGGAGAAGAACACGAGCGCGAATCTGATCCTTTTGAAGACCAACATGGAAGCCGGTCACGGCGGGGCCTCGGGCCGCTTTGATCACCTCAAGGAGGTCGCTACCGACTACGCGTTTGCGCTGAAGGTCGCTGGCATGACCGGCGCCGAGCCGGCCTCCTAATACAAAAAGGGCGGCATCAGCCGCCCTCGTCACCATTCGATAGGTCCCAGAAATGAGAAAGGCCGCTCTCGCGGCCTTTCGTCGAAGCCTATCTCTAGGCGGCTTTCTTGCCCAAAGCCGGCAGCTTCTTATCCTCCACGAGCTCGGTGGCGGACTTCAGCGCAATGCCTATGTACCGCACTCTTCCTGCTATTCGTGCTTTCTGGACTCCGAGCTCGCCAAACTCCCTTCCGAATGTTGGAAGTGCAAGCGGCTCTTTTTGTTGCTCTTCACACCAACCACAATAGTCCTCATACAACGAAGTTGCAGTTAAGCTCGATCCATCCTGTGTATCGATCCTTTCCTTGTAGAAGCGCTCCACGTCTGTTTCGGGAGCTAACGTTCTGGCGGCCGGCACCCTCTCGGTGTCGATCGTCGTCTTGTTGTCGTTCGCGCCGGAACGCGGCTTTGCTATCGCAACAGCCTTGGAAGGCGGTTCCGCTGCCACAGCGGTGCTAACCGGCGCTATATTCGGCGCGGTCGGCACCTCGCGGTCGTACAGTCGCCACTGGCTAAAGGCTATGTACATGCCAAAGGCCGAGCCGACCTCCAGCAGCAAAGCGATGAAGACCGTCAGAGCGGTCTGCACGTCCTCAACCTTGACTGAGGGCATGAACACCCTGGCGAGCTTGGCGAGAACCGCAGCTTGCGGATCCGCTTCGGACATCACCGTTGCCCCGTCCGACTGAGCGAGCTTGGCTTGCGTATCGGCAATGCGTGCCTCGAGCACGTTTGCCTGTTCCGCTGATGCCAACTCAGCCGTGAAGCCGTGGTACTTCTGGCAGTAGCTGCGGCCCTTTGGACCGGTCACCTTCGTGCAGCCCTTGGTCCAACGCCACGCCCTGTCGGCTTTGAGTGAATCGATCTGGCTCTGCACCGCCTGAGCAGGGCGGTGTTGCGGAATCCAGGAAAACTGCTCCTGAGCCCGCTTCAGATCGGCACGATGGTCCTTGTATGTCTGCACTGTTGCTGCGCGTTGGCCGGCCGTATCGAACCGGTTCAACGCCGCGTGGCCAAGAGCCGAAGTCAGCGAGTACGCCATGACCACGACCCAAACGAGTGCTGACGCGGCCGCCTGCGACCACATCTTGGTGCGCAGTGCGGCGAAGAAAAAGAACGGCACCAGCGCCTTCATACAGTCCGCGGCCGCGCTGGCCGCGCCATAGATTTGGCCGTCAAACTCGGTCCGACCGAGACTGAAGCCAAATCGCCAGTTCATCGCAGCCGATACGGCGAGTAAAACGCCGGCCGCCAGAACCCCGAACACGCCTAGAGCATGCCTCATGTTTGCCCTCTCATTTCTTGATCGCCGGAGTGCACGCACAAACTGCCGGCGTTTATCTTGTCTCTGTCGCAAGAGGGCCAAAGAGCAGACAGATTCCACAGCTCCTACGCAAAACGCGGCTCACCGGTCTGATTGGCTAGGCGGCTTGTTCGACCTGCGAGCTCCGGTGCCATCCCCTATGACATCCGGCATGCCGAACAACCGCGCGCCCAGATGGTGCGCCAAGAGCTGAAGCTTTGATCGATGGGTGCTTAAGGCATGGCGGTCATCGCCGCTCGATCCCGCCTGTGCAAAACGCATTCCCACGAGCAAAGGCGACAAGAAACAATTGCAATACGTGCCCCCTTAGTTGCCTTTGCTACGCGATTCGTATCCTTTTGTTAAGAGAATCAGTCTGCTAGGGCGCGCGGACTAAC
>JAUWCP010000096.1 GCA_030609245.1 Hyphomicrobium sp. | reverse complement strand
GAACTGGCTGAAGCGGAGCGTAAACCGGGATAGAGGCTGGCGGCAAGATCGTTTCTGGAGCCGGTGGGCGATAGCCGAGAGAAGAGTGACAATGTCCGCTTTGGGTCAAAAGCAGACATTTGGACCTGCGTGACAGATGTCCGCTTTACCCCCGAAAGCGGACATTCTCAGAGGTGGCTCAGATGTCCGCTAAGTGCCAAAAGCGGACATTGAAGGCCGGGCACGAGATTGCACCGGATCCCAAACTGAAGAACTGGTGTGGCCTTAGAGGCAGGCCACTCGATCAGGCTGGACGCGTTTCAGGGCAGCAGGTCAGTCAGGACCAATCAAACAACGCGCATTCCGAACCTCTCGGCAAACGTCACGTAGAGCACCGGCACAACGATCAATGTTAGCAGCGTGGCAAATATCAGTCCGAAGATCATACCGTTCGTCATCGGCGCCCAAAGCGGCCCTCCGAATAGAGACAATGGCAATAGACCACCGATCGTCGTAATCGTCGTTAGGAAAATGGGGCGCATGCGCAGACGGCCTGCCTCGACGACGGCTTGGTGCAGCCCGGCACCGCCCGCGACCCTTTTCTCGATAAAATCGATAAGGACGATGGCATTGTTGATGACAATGCCAGCAAGCGCTAGAAGGCCCAGATTTGCCATGAAGCCCATGGCCCAGCCAGTGACAAGTAACCCGATCAACACGCCGGGCAGCGCCAACGGAATTGTGAGGAGGATGATCAAGGGCTTCAGGAATTGATTGTACTGGACGATGAGCACGAGCAGGATGAGGACGATGGTGATGCCGACGGCACGAACGACTTGGGTCAACGCTTTCATTGTCTCTTCCTGATCGCCGCCTTGTTCGAGCCGGTACTGCGGTCCGAGCTTGGCCGTCATCGCTTCAAATGCCGGTTTGACTTCAGCGGCAACGTCGTTAGCAAGCACGCCGGGCTTGGGACGGGCTGCGACCGTCACCGTTGGTATGCGGTCGCGGCGCGCAATCACGGAGGGCTGCCAGCTTGGCGAAAGACGCGCAACAGCTTCCAAAGGGACTTGGCCAGCGGTTCCGGTCACGTAAATCCCTGCAAGATCGCTTAAGTCCTCTCGCTTTTCGCGTGTTGTACGCAGTACAATGGGAACGAGATGGTCGCCCTCACGAAACCGAGTCAGGGGCGCGCCGGACAACATCGCTTGAGTAGTGAGTGCGACATCGGTATGGGTGACACCGGCGAGATTGACCGCATCGTTGTCGATTACGATGTCGACCTGATAGGCATTCGATCCCCAATTGCTGTAAACTTGCCGCGCGCCCGGTGTTTGCTTAAGGCGTGTGATCATCTCGCGTGCTGCCGCGCGTAATTTATCTTTGTCCGGCCCACTCAACCGGAAAGCGATGGGATCCTTGACGGGGGGGCCGAGCACGAATTTCTCCACAGTAATGCGCGCTTCCCCTGAAAACGACGCGAGGCGCGCGCGCAGTTCTTCAGCGTAGGCATCTGTGAAGGCGGCATCCGTCGTGTTCACGAGGAGGAGCGCGTAGTAAGGATAATCGTACTCCGGTTGTTGGGTCAGCATAATGCGCGGACCGCCGGTGCCGATAAACGTGACGAGATGGGCGAGCCGATTCGTTTCTTCGCCGGCGCGTTCGATTTTTCCCAAATCGACAATAGTTTTCTCGACTTTTTCGGCAACGTTCGCGGTCGCCGCGATTGGTGAGCCTTCAGGCAGCCAAACTTTCACAAAGAATTGGTCGCGACTGCCGGACGGAAAGAACTGGTTGCCGATAATCGGAATGATGCCGAGGCTCGCAAGAAAAACGATTGTGGTAAGGGTGAGGACGATTCCTCTATGCCGAATCGCCCATGCAATTATGCGTTCATAGACGCGGCCAATTGTCGAAGGCCTATCCTGTTTTTGATCTGTTTCATCGCGCGCACTCCGCGCCGCAGCCACTGGGCCTTTGAGCAGCCACATACTTGTGATGGGCGTTACCGTCATAGCCAAGAGGTAGCTTGCCGCCAATGTCGCCGTAACGACGACCGGCAGACTGCTAATGTATTCGCCAACATTGCCGACAATGGTAAGCATTGGCAGGAATGCGCACATCGTCGTCACTGTCGCAGCAAGCATTGGAACTGCTAGGTCCTGAGCACCGTTGACACAGGCGTCGAACTTCGAGTGACCATCTTTGATGAGACGCACAACGTTATCCGAAATGACAACAGCGTTATCGACAACGAGCCCAAGCGCAATGATGAGTGAAGCAATCGCGAATTGTTCAAGCTCAATACCGAGTGGGCGGACAACAGCGATTGCGGTGAGCATAGACAGAGGCACCGCAGCGGCCATGATCAACGCCGGGCGCCAGCCCATTATAAGCAGGGCGACCAACAAAACGATGCTGACGCCCTGCAGCAAGTTGATTTGGAAATCCGAGATCCTGCTTGAGACCTGACGCGGCACGTCGTTGACGCGGGTTAGTTTGAGGTCAGCCGGAAGGACGCCATTTTTCAGCCGCGCGAGTGTCTCGTCGACAGCTTTGCTCATCTCGGCAACGTTACGCCCGCTCTTCATGGACACAGCAACGACGATGCACGGCTGATGCTGGAGATCGAGGGAACTAAACCGGGTAAGACTTTTGGGTGGTTCCTCATAACGCCGATCAACCTTGATCGGCAGATCCCCGAGCCGAACCGGGATCACGCCATCCCGGCGCGACACGATGAGCTCGTTGATTTGTGCGATCGACGAAAACTCTCCCGTTGGTGTAACGGAATAGCGCGCGCGCTCAGTATCCAGCTCGCCCCCGGGGGCTACGATGTTGCGCGCTTCAAACGTGCGGCGGAGATCGGTCGCTGTAAGCTTAAGCTTTGCGAGATCCGAACTGTCGACTTCGACGAAGATACGCTCTGGCCTAGCGCCCCAAAAGGCAACCTTTCCAACCGATGGGATGAGTTCAAGCTCGTCCTCAATACGCTCCGCGAAGATTTCCAGCTGGCGTGGTGAATAGGGATTATCAATATTGGAACTGCCTGGGACGGGCGTTTGATAAAGGGCAAGAAGAATCTCGAACACATCGCCGAAATCGGAATTGACGAACGGTCGGCCTGCACTGCGCGGCAACGTTCCTTCGACCGCACGCACCTTCGCGCGCACGTCATCCCATATCTGATCGGTGTTCGTTGTCGCGTCATCCAATGCGACCTCGATAATGGAGATGCCGGGCATGGATTTGGATTCAATCGTGTCAATTTCAGCGACTTCTGAAATCGCCGATTCAAGCGGATCAGTGATGAGCTCTGCGACGCGTTCGGCCGACGCGCCTGGCCATCTGGTCACAACGAGCGCATCACGGATGGTAATTTCGGGATCTTCTCGCCGCGACATCGTCGATAGATTGAAGATACCGATGACCGTCGCCACGAGCGCGAACGACAGAACAATGGGTTGATGCGTGATGGAAAAACGCGGGAGGTTCATTGGGTCGGCGCGCCGTCGCTCAAGTTGGTCAATTGTCCGACCACTGAGACGGGTTGTCCCTTTGATACGAGATGAGTGCCGCCAACAATTACCGCCGATCCAATATTGAGACGATCGCCGGCCACGCGTCGGAATTCGCCGTAAGTCTCGTGCACGGTCACTGGAACCGGCTCGGCCTTGCCGTCCACAACAAGATATACAATGAGACTGCCGTCGATCTTAGTGATCGCGTTGATGGGCACATAAAAGCCCTTTGGCGTTGTGTTTAAGACAAATCGCACCGGCACGAGATCGCCGGGTCGGAGCAGCCATTGGGGCCGGTCGATGGCCAGACCATCAAGGTGCTCTTTTATCGGACCAATGACCAGGAAATCGCCTTCGCGCAGATCACTCGACGCCACCAGACTGCGGAAATTCCATTTGATCACCGTGAAATAGTTGTCACCGAGTTCAACCTCGATCTTTTGTGGCGTGTGTCTGCCGATTGCGTTGCGGTGGGGTCCATCATGAAAGCTGATCCCCGGCAAACGCAAAACGTAAGTCTTCCCCTCTTCGCGGTAGATACTTTGTGTGGGGACAAACAATGGGCCGGGTTCACCTTCGAAGCGACGGGCCACAGGGAGAAAATCGGTAACGACAGGAAGCCCCTCTGTCTCGGGGTCGACGTGGTGAACTAGCCGACGCCGGTTGCGCGCAATGAGATCGATGCGGAAGGTACGCGTATCGGGATCGGCAACGGAACCCTTTTCAAAGACGAGTGCATTGATCTTCGTTGCCTCTCTCTCCGGATCGGCGGGATCTCTTGGAAAAACCCAAGCGCGATCGCCGGTTCGAATGCGTCGCTCTGTGTTGGCGGAAACCGCGACGCGGATCTCAACGGGGTCCATGAGTGTTAACGTGACGATGGGCTTGCCCGCCTCGACGACGGCGCCTTGGGAAGCGTGAATTTTCGTTACGCGCCCAGAAAACGGGGCATACAGAACCGTATCGTCCAAGTCCTCGCGCGCGCGCGTTAGTTCCTGCTCCAGTTCCGCAATACTTGCCAGCGTTGATTCGACCTTCGCCTGCTTGAACACGATCGTTGCCTCGGCCACCGTGACAACTGCTGACTGTGCGTCGCGGGCGCGCTGCCGCGCGTCGATTAGCGCCTCACGCTGCTGTTTGCGTGCAACGGCCGCGTCGTAGGCGGCCTTCGCATCATCGAGCGTCTTTTCACGAAACGCGGAACTGGCCCGACGTTCAAGGTCTTGTTGTCGGTTGTAATCGAGATGGGTTCGGGTGACTTCCGCCTCCGCTTCGGCAACCTGGCGCTCAGCCACAACGATATCGCTGGCCGATATGCGCAGTCTCGCCTGCGCCGCCTTGAGATTAGCTTCGGCGACTTGATCGACGTCGATTCGTTGCGCCTTCAGGTCCGAGCGCAACGCGCGCAGGCGGGCTTCGAGTGCCTGAACTTGGAGGCGATATCGGGTGTTATCGATTTTTGCAATGACCTCACCCTGGCGAACGCGTTGGCCTGCTTCGTTGTTGGCTGGCCCTTCAACCTCCTTGCCGAGATCAAGGACCAAGAGCATGCGTCCGCCAACTTCGAATCCGACTTCCTCCTGGCGATAAAGACCAACGGAACCCGTGAGGCGCGCGTCGCGCGTAAAGTCTTGCTCGACAAGCTTGTAGATTGTCACAGGGGCGGGAGGATATTGCGCCTCATCAGCTTCGCCTTCGACCGGCCGTTCACACGCCGCGATCAGCACCGGCAAGCAGCACAATAAAACAAATCGCCTTAATAGCGGATCTGTCCGCCCCTTACGCGAATGTCGGTTTTGTGGTCCCGCGTTGCTGAACATGCTTCGCTCCGCTCGCAACAAATTGGTGACCTTGGAATCCAGATGATGACAGGGGTGCTGTGCGTGCGCAGAGTTTCAAGTCATTCGAGATCTCGGACTTACATCGGTCCTGGCCTGCCGCTCCAAGCGGTACTAGCCGCTAAGTTAGAATGTGGCGCTTGTTCGCAAGCTTCTAGGCAGGCTGAGGCGGAGTGTAGGCCAATGCACAGGCTGGCGGCAATGTCGTTTCTGGAGCCGGCGGCCCATAGCCGAGTGAGCATTGGTGATGTCCGCTTTGGGTCAAAAGCAGAAATTTGAGCTAGCGCCAGCGATGTCCGCTTTACCCCCAATAGCGGACATTCTCCGAGGCGGTCTAAATGTCCGCTAAGTGCCAAAAGCGGACATTGGAGGCTCGAATGCTTCTTACTCCTGGGTGCCTTCGGCGCCCTTCATGAACAAGATCTGCTACACTCGTAGCTAATTTCCGACCCATCCTTCCGGAACGCCATCGATCCGGGTCCAGACATATTTTGGCGTGCAAAAAAGGCCGGGCTCAGCATCACACCCCACGCTGCGAAGGCAGGCCCATTGCTCGAGCTGGCGTCTGCTGATTCTGCGCATGCAGATCTTTCCATGTCGCCCGCGACAAGGTGAGTATCCGTCGCCAACGAGCAGATCACCGCGCGCCCTGAGATTTGCGAAAATCTTGATACCAACAACCCTTCTTTTGCGCAGTTCCGGATATGGATTGAGGCTGTCAGACAGTTGCGAGAGGTCAGTGATTTGAAGCTGGCTGTCGCTGGGGTTGAGCGCGCGAATGGTACCGCAGAGCCCCACGTAGTCACCCGTGCATTTGGTGAATGCAACGACCGATGTAGGTGACCTTTTACAGGTCGCCGAAGTCTTCCAGCCGGTTTCTTTTTGCGTGCGCCACAGTGTATTGGCGAGCCCGCCCTCCTGAGCAAAGCCTACTTGAGTAGTCAGCGTTGGCAACAGGATCAGCAGAGCTAGACGCACAGAGACATGCCACATCATAACAGGTCCTCACTAGCACATTTGAACTCGCTAGAGGACGGATCTTCGGCGATTCCTTGCCCTTATGAAGGCAGGCGGCAGGTTGCTTTGCCGCAGTCGGCGGCGCGTGCCAAAGCAAAGCGTCAAGAGCTTTGGTGCTAATATCTGTTTTGAGTCAGAAAAATTCATTGGACCCCGGATCCGGCTTGTCCGCTTTACCCCCAGAAGCAGACGTCAGTTCGAGAGCGCCTAGCATATCCACTTTGTTCCATAAGCGGAGGTTACAGCCCTTACCGGATAAGGCGTTTGGAGCGTCGGTTGTTCGGTAGGGTGTTGGCCAACCTCGCCGCCGGGTGGTTCTGCCTCATCGACCTTAATGATGAGCGGCCCGATCAACTGCGATCACTTCAGCTAACTGAGGTCGAGCTTCCGTGGCTCGGGTGCCCATCGATCGACTGCCCTCGTAGCGAGCGTCTGCAACCAAACGTTCCGCGAGGGTTCCGCTGGGTCAAAGTTAACTGTTTGCCGCCGGATCACCTGCATGGAAAGCCTCGAACGTGTCATGACTGCAATCGAAGTCTACTGAGAAGAGCCGGCCGTTGAAGGTTTGGGCCAAAGCTCACTCCGCGGAATGTCGACCTTAGAAACGGAAATACTCTAGATGGCAGACTCTGGCCTCACCCCCCGTGTGGTCGTTACCGGTATGGGAGTCGTAACGCCGATCGGTCAGACCGTGGCCGATTTCTGGAACGGCCTGAAACAGGGCAGATCCGGGATCGGACCGGTCGAAGGTGTGGAGCTATACAATCTCAAAATTCGGATCGCGGGCCAAATCAAGGATTTCGATCACGGGGAACGCCTCAAACACTGGCAGCGCGACAAGACGATCTTGTTCTCTGACCGCTTTTCCTGGTTGGCGGCAGCTGCCGCCGATGAGGCGATCAAGCAATCAAGCCTTGAGGTACCCTTCAAGCGGGCACGTCGCGTGGCGTGCGTTATTGGGTCCGGCGCTGGTGGACAGATCACCGGCGAAACCGCATCCCGTAATGTCTTCATTCTCGATAAACGCGCTGTGCACCCCATGACGCTCCCCCGCATCGTTGGCTCGTCGGCAACAGCGCACATCGGCATCGAGTATGGGGCGAAGGGCCCCACCTTTGCCACCTGCAGCGCCGGCGCGAGCGCGGCGCATGCCATCGGTATTGGCCGCGACTATATCCGCCACGGATTGGTCGATGTCGCCATCGTCGGCGGGTCTGACAGCATGATCACATACGGTGGCATGCTGGCCTGTCAGTCCCTGCGCCTGCTGTCGCCGCAGGGCTGCTTTCCCTTCTCTCGGATGCGCAACGGCACTGTGCTGGCAGAGGGCGCCGGCGTGTTGGTGCTGGAATCTGAGCGCCATGCGACCGAGCGCGGTGCGAAGATGCTGGCGGAACTCCGCGGCCTCGGCCTAACCTCCAACAGCACGGACATGGTCCATCCGGACATCGAAGCAACCAGCGAGGCCATGCGCCGAGCGCTGGATGACGCGAAACTGGAGCCCACCGCCATCGATTATCTGAACGCAAATGGCACGGCGACCATCTTGAACGATCTCAATGAAACCCAAGCCATCAAGAACGTGTTTGGCAGACACGCTGCAAACATGGGCGTTTCCTCGACCAAGTCGATGCATGGCCATCCGATGGGCGCGTCCGGTGGCATCGAAGCCGTGGCCTGCCTCAAGGCCATGGAGGCCGTGTGGATGCCTCCAACTATTGGTCTCGATGAGAGGGATCCCCAATGCGATCTCGACTATGTGCCGAACGTTGGGCGCGAGAAAAAACTGACTTACACGATGTCGAATTCGTTCGGGCTGGGCGGATTGAATGCCGTGCTCGTTTTCGGGCCACCGCCTGCATGAGACTGCAATGCTTGAGCAAAACGTGATGCCACATCACGAGCAGTTGTTTGGTGCGACATCGACTTCAGGCCTGTCTTGACCAATTGAGGGGGCTCCGAGACTGTCAGCTCGCTGGGGGCCACCTTTTCGCTGCAGTTGCTGACCTTGCTATTCTCGTTAATGTCCGCTGTCGGGGTGAAATGGACTCACATCTTGTCCTTGATCTCCTTGATCTTCCTTTGTTGCCAATTGGTGAGCAGCCGGGGCGTTCGTCCGAATGCGCACAATCCGTGCGCCAAAAGGCAGACACCCCATGCCAGAAACACCCACTGAACCCACCAAGT
>JAUWCP010000354.1 GCA_030609245.1 Hyphomicrobium sp. | reverse complement strand
AAACGCGATCTGGGGATTTTTGTCCTGCGTCCACGACAGGTTGAAGACCGATGCGGCGAGAAAGACATGATCCCCATCGAGATCTGTGGCGACGCTTGACCTGTTGCTTGCAATGAACTGTTCCAATGCGACGGGGTCTTCGGACGTGATCCAGCGTGCGGCGTCGCAGGGCGCAGGGTCGTAGGTTATGGGGAGTCCATATTCGTCGCCGAGCCGGTCGGCGAGAACGTCCAGTTGCAAGTTGCCAATGACGCCCACGATGGGCTGCATGCCGTCAAGCGGTTGGAAGAGCTGGACGACGCCTTCCTCGGCCATCTCGCGCAGGGCCTCTTTGAGTTTCTTGGCGCGGATTGCGTCCTCGAGCCTTATGCGGCGCAAAATCTCGGGCGCAAAACTCGGGATGCCAAGAAACCTGATGTCTTCGCCTTCCGTCAGAGCGTCGCCGATTCTCAAGCTGCCGCGGTTGGGGATGCCAACGATGTCACCGGCATAGGCTTCTTCGGCAAGCGAGCGATCCTGCGCAAAGAAGAACTGCGGGGTCTGCAGCGCCATGGTCTTAGCCGTGCGCACGTGCTTGACCTTCATGCCCCGCACCAAACGGCCCGAGCAGATCCGCATGAACGCGATGCGGTCGCGATGGTTGGCGTCCATGTTCGCCTGGATCTTGAAGATGACCCCGGTCATGGCCGGCTCAGCCGCCGCCACGATCCGCGTCGCCGCCTTCCGGTCTAGCGGCGGCGGCGCATGGGCGATGAGCGCGTCCAAGATATCGCGCACGCCAAAGTTCTTGAGCGCACTGCCGAAATACACCGGCGTGAGCGTGCCTTCGCGGAAGGCCTGCAAATCGAAGCGGCCGCACGCGTCTCGAACGAGCGCGATCTCCTCGCGCCAGTCGTTCACTTGCTCATCTTCGAGCAATGTCTCGAAGACTGGATCATCTGGGCCTGAGATCGGCAGGCCCTCGGGATTCTCATCGACGCGGCGTATGCGTGGCTGAACGAGGTCGTATGTGCCGCGGAATTTACGCCCCTTGCCAATGGGCCAGACCATTGGTGCGGTATCGAGGGCGAGCACCTTCTCGATCTCGTCGAGCAGCTCGATCGGCTCGCGGCTTTCCCGGTCCATCTTGTTGATGAAGGTGATGATGGGGATGTCGCGCAGCCGGCAGATCTCAAACAGCTTGCGCGTGCGCGCCTCGATACCTCTGGCGGCGTCGATAACCATGATAGCCGAGTCAACCGCCGTCAGTGTCCGATACGTATGGTCGGAGAAGTCTTCGTGACCTGGGGTATCGAGCAGGTTCAAGACGGCCCCGTCGTACTCGAAGGTCATCACCGAGGCTGCCACCGAGATGCCACGCGCGCGTTCGGTCGCCATCCAGTCGGAGCGCGCGCCGCGCCTGTCCTTCTTCGCCTTGACCTGCCCGGCAAGCTGAATGGCGCCGCCGAACAGCAAAAGCTTTTCGGTGAGCGTCGTCTTGCCCGCGTCCGGGTGAGAAATAATCGCGAAAGTGCGCCGGCGCTGGATCTGGCGTTCCAGGTCACTCATTCGCCCGCTCGCGGCGTCTTGCGTCTCGCCTTGTTGCGGGCCCCGCTCTGCCGCCCCGGTTGAATCGTGCATTGCCTTAGCTCTTCGCTCTCGTTTGGGATTTCATCGGCAGCGACGGTCCTTCGCGCGTGACTTCAGGTGAGCGAGATACACGACCGCGGGCTATCTGGAAATCGAATGGGTCCACGGCAAGCTCGCCCAACGTCGCACCGAGTGCTGGGTGGGCACCTCCAAGGAGGAGCTAGCCCGCCCGGCACCGAAGTACAAGGCC
>JAUWCP010000023.1 GCA_030609245.1 Hyphomicrobium sp. | reverse complement strand
CACTTGGACCGGCAAGCGCCTTTTCCGCGTCAGCCTTGGCCTGCTCACGCGCGATAAGCTCGTCGCGTTTGGCGGCAATCTTGCGGAGCCGGCGCAAAGTCCCGCCCGTCCCTGCCGGGATGAGGCGGCCAACGATCACATTCTCCTTGAGGCCCTCCAGTGTGTCGATCTTGCCGTTAACGGCGGCGTCCGTCAGCACGCGGGTGGTCTCCTGGAACGATGCGGCCGATATGAAGGAGCGGGTCTGCAACGACGCCTTGGTGATACCGAGCAATACCGGGCTGGCTACGGCTGGCTTCTTGCCGGCTGCTTCTATCTCCGCATTCCTCTCGTCGAATTCCACACGATCGAGCTGGTCGCCCTTGAGCAGGTCGGTATCGCCTACATCGGTCACCTCCACCTTCTGCAGCATCTGGCGGACGATCACCTCGATGTGCTTGTCGTTGATGGTCACACCTTGGAGCCGGTAGACGTCCTGGATCTCGTTGATCAGGTAGTTGGCGAGTTCCTCCACGCCTTTAATGGCAAGGATATCGTGCGGCGCCGGGTGACCGTCATAAACGAATTCGCCCTTTTCCACGCGATCACCGTGCTGCACCGCCAGGCTCTTGCCCCGCGCAATCAGGTACTCCGCTGGCTCTTCCTTGTCGTCGTCCGGTTTGATTATGATCCGCTGCTTATTCTTGTAGTCCTTGCCGAACTCGATCGTGCCGGAGATTTCCGCAATGATGGCATGGTCCTTTGGCCGGCGCGCCTCGAACAACTCGGCAACGCGTGGTAGACCGCCTGTAATGTCGCCCGACTTAGCCGACGCAGTGGGAATACGTGCTAGCACGTCGCCGGCCTTCACCTGCGCGCCCGGCTCCACCGACAGAATTGCATCGACCGCCAGCAGATACCGCGCATCACCGCCGCGCGCGACCTTGATCGGTTTACCCTTGCCATCCTTGACGACAACCGCGGGCTTCAGGTCGGCACTGCGCGGGGATGCACGCCAGTCGATGATGACGCGGTTGGTCGTGCCCTTCATCTCGTCGGTTTGCTCACGAACCGAGGCACCTTCGATCAAATCCTCGAAGTCGACCTTGCCACTGACCTCAGTCAGGATCGGGCGTGTGTAGGGATCCCACTGGGCCAGCTTGGTGCCACGCTGCACCGTATCCGCTTCCTTTACGTGGACACGTGCACCATATGGCACCTTGTGCGTGGCTAGCTCTTTGCCGCTCTGATCGACGATCACGATCGACATCGTCCGGGTCATTGAAATCTCGCGACCCTGACCGTCCTTGGCCACGGCCGGATTCTTGATCTTCACCGTGCCGTTGAAGTTGGACTCGATGAACGACTGGTCAACGACGTTTGCCGTACCACCGATATGGAACGTACGCATGGTGAGCTGCGTGCCCGGCTCGCCGATTGACTGAGCGGCAATAACGCCTACGGCCTCGCCGATGTTGACGGGCGTACCGCGTGCCAGATCGCGGCCATAACACTTTCCGCACACGCCCGTTATCGTATCGCAGGTCAGCACCGAGCGGATACGCACTTCCTGCACCTCTGCCTTCTCGATCGCCTCGGCATGGCGCTCCTCGATCAGTTCGCCTGTCTTGACGATGACCTTCTTACGATCGGCCGGATCGACGATGTCTTCTGCCGCCGTGCGCCCAAGCACGCGGTTGGCAAGCGAAACGATCACCTGTCCGGCATCGACGACGGCCTGCACCTTGATGCCGCCTTCGGTTTTGCAATCCTCCTCAATAATGATGCTATCCTGCGCAACGTCGACCAGACGCCGGGTGAGATAACCCGAGTTAGCGGTCTTGAGTGCCGTGTCCGCGAGGCCCTTGCGCGCGCCGTGCGTCGAGTTGAAGTACTCGAGCACCGACAACCCCTCTTTAAAGTTGGAGATAATGGGCGTCTCGATGATCTCGCCCGACGGCTTGGTCATGAGGCCACGCATTCCGGCAAGCTGCTTCATCTGCGCCGGGCTGCCGCGCGCGCCGGAGTGGCTCATCATATAGATCGAGTTGATGGGCAGCTCGCGGCCGTCCTTGCTGTCCTTTTGTACAGCCGAGATGCGATCCATCATTTCCTTGGCGATCTCGTCGGTGCACTTCGACCAAGCGTCAACGACCTTGTTGTATTTTTCAAGCTGGGTGATAAGGCCATCGTTGTATTGCTGCTCAAACTCAAGCACCATATCGTTGGTCCGCGCAACGATCCTGGTCTTAGAGTGAGGGATCTGCATGTCGTCCATGCCGAACGAGATGCCCGCCTTAAAGGCTTGGTCAAACCCGAGTGCCATGATCTGGTCGCAGAAGATGACCGTCTCTTTCTGCCCGCAGTTGCGGTAGACGGCATCAATCATGCTGGAGATCGCCTTTTTCGTCAGCAGCTGGTTGACGAGCGCAAAGCCCACCCCGGGCCGGCGCGGCAACAGCTCTGCGAGCATCATGCGGCCGGGGGTCGTGTCCACGATTTCAGAGACCTCATTCCCTTCTTTGTCTACCGTCTTGAAACGCCCCTTCACTTTCGAATGCAGAGTCACGACACGAGCCTCGAGCGCGTGGCGCACCTCGTCGACCGAACCGAACAACATGCCTTCGCCGGGATCCTTGTCGCGAATGATCGACAGGTAGTAGAGACCCAACACAATGTCCTGACTCGGCACGATGATGGGCGAACCGTTTGCGGGGTGCAGGATGTTGTTGGTCGACATCATCAACACGCGCGCTTCGAGCTGGGATTCCAGCGACAGCGGCACGTGAACGGCCATCTGATCACCATCGAAGTCGGCGTTGAAGGCCGCGCAGACGAGTGGGTGCAGCTGAATCGCCTTACCCTCGATCAGGATCGGCTCGAAGGCCTGAATGCCAAGGCGGTGCAACGTGGGTGCGCGGTTCAAAAGCACGGGATGCTCACGGATCACATCATCCAAGATATCCCAAACCTCCGGACGCTCCTTCTCCACCAGCTTTTTGGCTTGCTTCACCGTCGCGGCTTGGCCCTGGGCCTGCAGCTTCGCATAGATGAAAGGCTTGAACAGCTCGAGCGCCATCTTCTTAGGCAGGCCGCACTGGTGCAGCTTGAGCTCCGGGCCGACCACGATCACGGAGCGGCCCGAATAGTCGACGCGCTTGCCCAGCAGGTTCTGGCGGAATCGGCCTTGCTTGCCCTTGAGCATGTCGGCAAGCGACTTTAACGGCCGCTTGTTGGCGCCTGTGATAACGCGCCCGCGCCGTCCATTATCGAACAGCGCGTCGACGGACTCCTGCAGCATCCGTTTTTCGTTGCGGATGATGATGTCGGGCGCCCTTAGCTCCATCAGCCGCTTGAGACGATTGTTGCGGTTAATGACACGGCGATAGAGGTCGTTCAGATCGGAGGTCGCAAAACGGCCGCCATCAAGCGGAACCAGCGGACGCAGCTCCGGCGGTATCACCGGCACCACCGTCAAGATCATCCACTCAGGCCGGTTGCCCGAATCCAAGAATGCCTCGATCACCTTCAGCCGCTTGCCGAGCTTCTTTGGCTTGAGTTCGGTGGTCGCCTCGGCGATTTCCTGGCGCAAGTTCTCGCTGATCTTTGGCAGGTCCATGGCCGCGAGCATCACGCGGATCGCCTCCGCGCCGATCCCGGCGGTAAAGCTATCGGGACCATGCTCATCCAGCGCGCGATTGTACTCCTCCTCACTGAGAAGCTGCTTTTCACGGTACGCGGTGATGCCCGGCTCAATGACAATGTAGCTCTCGAAATAGAGAACGCGCTCCAATTCCTTCAATGGCATGTCGAGCAGAAGACCGATGCGCGATGGCAGCGATTTCAAGAACCATATGTGAGCGACGGGAGCGGCAAGCTCGATATGGCCCATGCGCTCGCGACGCACCTTGGCGAGCGTCACCTCGACACCGCACTTCTCGCAGATCAGGCCCTTGTACTTCATGCGCTTGTACTTGCCGCACAAGCACTCGTAGTCCTTGATCGGACCGAAGATGCGCGCACAGAAAAGCCCGTCCCGCTCCGGCTTGAAGGTGCGGTAGTTGATCGTTTCGGGCTTCTTTATCTCGCCGAATGACCAGGAATGGATATCGTCAGGACTCGCGATCGATATTCTGATCTGGTCAAACGTCGGGAGCGGCGCTTGCGTCTTGAACAGGTTGGTCATCTCGTTCATTCGGTCTCTCCATTCGGGGCGCGGCGAACACCCCGTTATTGTCGGCCCGAGGATCAAGCAAAACATCCTGGGCAAATGGGCCTTGGCTCAAGGGGCCCTTAGAACGTCTGCGCGCTTGGCATAGCGCGCGCCCTCAGAGCCCTTCAGCTCCGAGTAGTCGTCTCAATACCTATTCGGCGGCCGGAGGCAGCTGGGGCCGCGCGCCCTCATCCCCCGACGATTGCTCGACAGCTTCGGTTTTAGTGTTTTCCAGCTCAACATTGAGGCCCAGCGCCCGCATTTCCTTGACGAGCACATTAAAGCTTTCCGGCACGCCAGCCTCGAAAGCGTCGTCACCGCGGACGATCGCCTCGTAGACCTTGGTACGGCCGGCAACGTCATCCGACTTCACGGTCAACATTTCTTGCAGCGTGTAGGCGGCGCCATAGGCTTCAAGTGCCCACACCTCCATCTCGCCGAACCGCTGGCCGCCGAACTGGGCTTTGCCGCCCAGCGGCTGCTGCGTCACGAGACTGTAAGGTCCGATGGAGCGTGCGTGGATCTTGTCGTCGACAAGGTGGTGTAGCTTTAAGAGGTACTTGTAGCCGACCGTCACCTTGCGATCGAAGGGCACGCCCGTACGCCCGTCGAACAGCGTAATCTGCCCGGACGTATCGAAGCCGGCGGCAGTGAGCATCTCGACGATGTCGGGCTCGCGTGCACCGTCGAACACAGGCGTTGCAATCGGCACACCGTTCTTCAACTGCTCGGCGAGCTGGCCCAATTCCTCGTCATTGACCTTCAGCTGGATCTCGTCCTTGCCGTAGATGCGCTCCATGCCTTCTCGCAATTCCTCGGCCTGTCCGCTTTCGCGGAACTTGTGCAAGGCTTCGTCGATGATGCGCCCCAGGCCCCGGCAGGCCCACCCCATGTGGGTCTCCAAGATCTGTCCAACATTCATACGGCTGGGCACGCCCAGAGGATTAAGCACCACGTCCACGTGCGTACCGTCGTCGAGGAACGGCATGTCCTCCACCGGAACGATCATTGAGACGACGCCCTTATTGCCGTGGCGGCCGGCCATCTTATCACCCGGCTGGATCTTGCGCTTCACGGCCACGAAGACCTTGACCATCTTCATGACGCCTGGCGGCAGTTCGTCGCCGCGCTGCAGCTTGTCGACCTTGTCGACGAAGCGGCGCTCCAGGCTCTTCTTGGCGTCCTCGTACTGCTTGTTGATCGCCTCGATTTCGCCTTGCGCTTTTTCGTCTTTGAGGCCGATCTCCCACCACTGGCTGCGCGGGATCTCGTCCAGCATCTCCTCGGTGATCGGCTCGCCTTTGCTCACCTCCTTGGGACCCTTGGAGACCTGCGCGCCCTTGAGCGCCTGCTTGAGGCGAGCGTAGACGTTGCGATCAAGGATTTGCATCTCGTCGTCGCGATCTTTGGCGAGACGCTCAATCTCCTCGCGCTCAATCGCCATTGCGCGCTCGTCCTTCTCCACGCCGTGTCGATTGAAGACGCGCACTTCGACGACCGTCCCCGACACGCCCGGCGGCAGCCGCAACGAGGTGTCGCGTACGTCGGAAGCCTTCTCACCGAAAATGGCGCGTAAGAGCTTCTCCTCCGGCGTCATCGGGCTTTCGCCCTTTGGCGTGATCTTGCCAACCAGAATGTCGCCCGGGTCCACCTCCGCGCCAATGTAGACGATGCCGGCTTCGTCGAGGTTCTTCAGCGCCTCTTCCGAAACGTTGGGAATATCGCGCGTAATCTCCTCAGGCCCGAGCTTGGTGTCGCGAGCCATAACCTCAAACTCATCGATATGAATCGAGGTGAAGACGTCGTCAAAGACGACCCGCTCTGACAAGAGGATGGAGTCTTCAAAGTTGTAGCCCATCCATGGCATGAACGCGACGAGCACGTTCTTACCGAGCGCCAAATCACCCAGATCGGTCGAGGGTCCATCAGCGATAATCTCACCAGCCTGCACCTGTTCGCCAACGTGCACCAGTGGCCGCTGATTGATACAGGTGTTCTGGTTGGAACGCTGGAACTTGCGCAGCCGGTAGATGTCGACGCCCGACTTGGAAGGGTCCGTTTCCTCAGTTGCGCGGATGACGATGCGCGTCGCGTCAACCTGGTCGACAACGCCGGTGCGCCGCGCAGCAATGGCCGCCCCGGAGTCGCGCGCTACCACCTCTTCCATGCCGGTGCCGACCAGCGGCGCCTCGGCTTTGATCAGTGGCACTGCCTGCCGCTGCATGTTTGAGCCCATCAGGGCGCGGTTGGCGTCGTCATTCTCCAAGAATGGGATGAGTGCGGCGGCGACCGAGACCAGCTGCTTGGGCGAAACGTCGATGTAGTCGACCTTTTCAGGTGAAACGAGCAAGACGTCGCCCTGGTAGCGGCAGGTGATGAGATCGCCCGTAAGCGTGCCCTTGGCGTCAACCTCGGCATTGGCCTGCGCGACGTGGTGGCGCATCTCCTCCATCGCCGACAGGTAAACGACCTCATCGGTTAGCTTGCTATGCACGACCTTACGGTACGGGCTCTCGATGAAGCCGTACTTGTTTACGCGTGCGAACGTCGCCAGCGAATTGATCAGGCCGATGTTCGGGCCTTCCGGCGTTTCAATGGGACAGATGCGTCCGTAGTGCGTGGGATGCACGTCGCGCACCTCGAAGCCCGCACGCTCGCGCGTGAGACCACCTGGACCCAGCGCCGAGAGACGCCGTTTGTGCGTGATCTCCGATAGCGGGTTGGTCTGATCCATGAACTGCGAGAGCTGCGAGGAGCCAAAGAACTCGCGCACTGCCGCTGCCGCTGGCTTCGCGTTGATCAGGTCTTGCGGCATCACCGTGTCGATATCGACCGAGCTCATGCGCTCCTTGATCGCGCGCTCCATGCGCAGCAAGCCAACGCGGTACTGGTTCTCCATCAGCTCACCCACAGAGCGCACGCGCCTGTTGCCGAGGTGATCGATATCGTCGATCTCACCTTTGCCGTCACGCAAATCGACAAGCGTCTTGATGACCGCAAGGATGTCTTCCTTGCGCAGCACGCGCATGGTGTCTGGCGCGTCCAGCTCAAGGCGCATATTCATCTTCACGCGTCCAACCGCGGAAAGGTCGTAGCGCTCAGGATCGAAGAACAGCATCTTGAAAAGCGCCGTTGCCGCCTCGATGGTCGGCGGCTCACCGGGCCGAATAACCCGGTAGACGTCCATCAGCGCCTCCTCCTGATTGGCGTTCTTGTCGATGTTCAGCGTGTTACGAATGAAGGGCCCGACGTTGATGTAATCGATGTCGAGGATGAGGAATTCCTTGATCTTCTGATCCCTGAGCTCAGCCAGCAATTCTGCGTCGAGCTCGCGCCCAGCCTCGGCGTGGATCTTGCCCGTATTCAGATCGACGATGTCCTCAGCAAGATAGCGTCCGGCCAGATCGTCGGCGGAGACGAGCACTTCTTTGAGGCCACCTTTCGCCAACTCGCGCGCCTTGCGCGCGGTGATCTTTTCACCCGCCTTGATGACCACCTCGCCTGTCTTGGCATCAGCGAGATCGCCCACCGGCGTCATCCCGCGCATTTTCTCCGGCACGAACGGGATTTTCCAGCCGCGTTTCGATTCCTTGACGGGGATGTGCTTGTAGAACGTCGCCAGGATCTCTTCATCGTTGAGGCCCAACGCATAGAGCAGCGTCGTGACCGGCAGTTTGCGGCGCCGGTCGATGCGCACATAGACGATATCCTTTGCGTCGAACTCGAAGTCGAGCCACGAGCCGCGATAAGGAATTATGCGCGCCGCAAACAACAGCTTGCCTGAAACGTGCGTGCGCCCCTTGTCATGGTCGAAGAAAACGCCCGGCGACCGGTGCATCTGACTGACGATAACGCGCTCGGTGCCGTTGATGACGAACGTGCCGTTGGACGTCATGAGCGGCATGTCGCCCATATAAACGTCCTGCTCCTTCACGTCCTTGACAGACTTAGCGCCCGTCTCCTCGTTCACGTCGAACACGATAAGGCGCAGCTTGACCTTCAGCGGCGCGGAGTAGGTCATGTCACGCTGCATGCACTCTTCGACGTCATACTTCTCCGGCTCAAATTCGTAGCGCACGAATTCCAGCGTCGCCCGCCCCGAGAAATCGGAGATCGGGAAGACCGATTTGAACACGGCCTGCAAGCCGTGATCGTCGGACCGGCCGCCGGGGGGCTCCTTCACCATCAAAAAGTCGTCATACGAGCTCTTTTGAACCTCGATGAGGTTCGGCATCACCGCGACTTCTTGAATGGATCCGAAATTCTTCCGGATGCGCTTGCGGCCGTCAATGATCTCAGCCATATCCGCTCCTTGTCATTCGCAGGTGACGACCCTGCGCATTGCTGCTTTGTGCGGCGAGGACCGCCAAACCCTCGCGCCTAAAAACGGTTCACCGGACGGCCCGTTTTGGGACTGCGTCACCCCAAAAAGGCCCTTCAGAAAACCGTCATAATCGGCTCGCCATCATTGAGCCTTGTGGTCTCCGTGCGACAGGCGGCAGTCGACGCTCGGGAGTTATCCGATCGCCAACCGCCGAATGTCTGCTGCCTCACTTGATCTCGACGGACGCGCCCTGGTCCTCGAGCTGCTTCTTCACCTTGTCTGCCTCGTCTTTTGACACACCCTCTTTGACGGGCTTGCCACCAGCCTCCACCAGATCCTTCGCCTCCTTGAGACCAAGGCCGGTGATGACACGAACTTCCTTAATGACGTTGATCTTCTTGTCACCGGTGGCCTTGAGGATGACGGTGAACTCCGTCTGCTCCTCAGCAGCCGGTGCGGCCGCAGCAGGCGCCGCAGCTGCGACGGCTGCAGCCGCAGATACGCCCCACTTTTCTTCCAACATCGTGGCGAGTTCCGCCGCCTGCAAGACGGTGAGGCCTGAGAGATCGTCGACGATCTTTGCAAGATCGGTCATGGCATACTTCCTTCCGGTCTGAACCTAGTGTCTGAAAATGCAGTCTTTAGGAACTGCGCATTTGCTTTGTGACGCCGTAGCGCCGCCCATGCCGTCATGCGGCCTCGCCTTGCGACACCTTCGCCTGAATGACCCGTGCAAGCTGCGCTCCCGGTTCCTTGAGCGTGCGGGCGATCTTTGTCGCCGGCGCGTTTAGGAGACCTATGAGCGTGGCCCTTATCTCATCTAGCGAGGGCAGTTCGGCGAGCGCTTTGACCCCGTTCGCATCAAGGACGGTTTCGCCCATTGCGCCGCCGAGAATGACAAGCTTCTCATTCCCTTTGGCGTATGTGACGGAGACCTTCGCTGCCACGATCGGATCCTTCGAGTAGGCGACGCACGTCGGCCCCTTGAAGAGATCTGAAATCGCATCGTACGAAGTGTCCTTGATTGCGAGCTTTGCCAGCCGGTTTTTGGCCACCTTAACCGCACCACCCGCCACTTTGATCTGTTGGCGGTAGTCGGTCATCTGGGCGACCGTCATTCCGGCATAGTGGGCAACAACCACTAACCCCGTGTCCTTGAACACGTTGTGTAGTGACGTCACGAGCTCACTTTTCGCGGCTCTATCCACCTGCTCACTCCAGTATTGCGGTTTGCGCCTCGTTAAGCGCTTGCCGCGGGTTGCACCCTGCCGCCATTCACGAGATGACCCGCTGCAGGCGACGCTTCGTTGCCGTCCTTCCGCGCGCCCGAATAAAGCGGCACGGTGCTGACCCAGAAGGTTCAAACCGGCTCCAACACTCAACGCGTGAGCGATAAACCCGGATTGTCTTCTGTCTCATGCGGGCCCTTGTTCGAGGCTTAAGTCAGCCGGTCTGAACGACCCAACCAACACCCACAATCTCGGACAGTTCCAGGAGGCAAGGCCGCGGACGGTCTTTATCTCCCGGATTCAGACACGACCTCCAAAGGGGTGCATGCCTGAATTCTTCAAATGCCCTCGGCTTACGCCACGGGCTGCCCATCTAAGAGGCTCGCAGCATCGACTTTGACGCCCGGCCCCATGGTTGACGTGATCGACACGCGCTTCAAATATGTTCCCTTGGATCCCGTGGGCTTTGCTTTCAAAACGGCGTCCACGAACGCCTTGATGTTCTCAACCAGCGCCGTTTCCGTGAAGCTCGCCTTGCCGATACCGCCGTGTACGATGCCCGCCTTCTCGACGCGAAACTCCACCGATCCGCCCTTGGCACCCTTCACCGCATTGGTGACATCCATCGTCACCGTGCCAACACGCGGGTTGGGCATCAGGCCACGAGGGCCCAGAACCTTTCCCAGACGCCCAACAAGCGCCATCATGTCGGGCGTGGCGATGCAGCGGTCGAAGTCGATCGTACCCTTCGACACCTGTTCAACCAGATCTTCCGCACCAACAACGTCGGCGCCCGCCGCCGTCGCCTCATCCGCCTTAGCACCGCGCGCAAACACAGCCACACGCGACGTGCGGCCCGAGCCGTTCGGCAGATTGCACACGCCGCGCACCATCTGATCGGCATGCTTGGGGTCGACCCCGAGGTTCATTGCCACCTCGACAGTCTCGTCAAACTTCGCCGTCGCGCGGCCCTTCAAGAGTTTCACGGCCTCGTCAATCGTATAGTACTTATCCCGGCCAACACCTTGGCGCGCAGCCGCCAACCGCTTACCGCCGGCCAGCCGTGTCGCCTTGATGGCTTCTTCGCTCATTTTCTGCGCCATCGACCTACTCCGTTACCTCAAGACCCATGGAGCGGGCCGACCCAGCGATTGTCTTGGCCGCAGCCTCGACGTCTTCAGTGTTGAGATCCTTCATCTTCAGCTTTGCGATCTCACGGACTTGGTCCATCGTGACCTTGCCCACCACCGTGCGCCCCGGCTCCTTGCTTCCCGAGCCGAGCTTTGCTGCCTTCTTCAAAAAGAAGGAGGCGGGAGGCGTGCGCATCACGAAAGAAAAGGAGCGATCCGAGTACACGGTGATCGTCACCGGAATCGGCGTGCCTTGCTCTGTATCCTTCGACTTAGCGTTGAACGCTTTGCAGAACTCCATGATGTTGACACCGCGCTGACCGAGCGCGGGTCCGATGGGCGGTGAGGGATTGGCCTGCCCCGCCGGAACCTGCAGATTGATGTAACCGTTAATTTTCTTCGCCATGGTTTCCCCTTAGGACTTGACGGGAAGGGGCTTTCCTTCCCAGGGTTAGCGGTGAAGCGGGCTCATCAGGCCCTCCCGCACATTTTCCGCAGGAGGCCTCGAGAGAGGTCGTCTGCGGTTCGCCGCTCGCGCGCGATCACTCATTAATATCTATGCTCGTTCGCTCTCCTTTATTGCAGCGCGCCTAGCTCGGCACCTTTTCGACCTGGCCGAACTCCAGCTCGACCGGCGTCGGACGCCCAAAGATCGAAACAGCCACCTTCACGCGTGCCCGTTCCTCGTCGACCTCTTCAACGTGCCCCGAGAACGAGGCGAACGGGCCATCCGCCACCTTCACCTGCTCGCCGATCTCGAAGGTGATCGACGGCTTTGGCCGCTCCACACCCTCCTGAACCTGGTGGAGGATGCGCATCGCCTCCTCATCGGAGATCGGCATCGGCTTATTTTCCGCGCCGAGGAACCCAGTGACCTTGGGCGTATTCTTGATCAGCAGAAACGCCGAGTCGGTCATCTCCATCTTCACGAGCACATAGCCCGGCAGGAACTTGCGCTCCACCTGGATCTTGCGCCCCCGCTTGATTTCCACCACCTCCTCGGTCGGCACCAGAACCTCCTCGAAGAGGTCAGCCAGTCCCGCCGCCTTGGCGCGCTCCTTGATGGCGTCGGCCACCTTGCGCTCAAAGTTTGTGTAGGCGTGCACAATGTACCAGCGCTTCGCCATTACCTTCTTCTCGTGTCGCGTTTCCGCGAGATTTGTGGACACTTCAGTTTTGCTCCGACCGCTCTAGCGGTTGCCGCCCAACACCATATGGACAAGCCAGCCAATCACTTGGTCTGTCAGTAGGAAAAATATTGCCGCGAGCGCAACCATCACCAAGACCATGATGGTCGTGATCCATACCTCTTTCCAGGTCGGCCAAGTAACCTTGGCTACCTCTTGACGCACTTCCTGAATAAACTGGACCGGATTGTATTTGGCCATCAATTTCACGTCCCCAGGCATAATGCGACAACCTGTCGCACTCCATGCGCCAGCTGCCGGCCGTCCCGGCGCCCTGGCCATAGAGACGACCAACACGATTTGGCAGGGGCGGAGGGCCTCGAACCCCCAACCTTCGGTTTTGGAGACCGACGCTCTGCCAATTGAGCTACACCCCTAATTCGCGTTCGACGCATGCTGCCGGCACGCGGGGGCGGCATACTTAACCGATGTTCCTGCGTTTGTCACTTGCTAGTGGCTCTTTCGCCTCATGGCAGAATCAGCGCACCTCCTCAACCACCACAGCCGTCCCATACGCCAGTACCTCCGTCACGGCTGCGGCAATTTCGTTGGCGTCATAGCGCATGGCGAGAATGGCATTGGCCCCCATCTCTTCCGCATGCGCGACCAGGTGATCGAAGGCCTCGCTGCGCGCCTGTTCTGCAAGCTTCGTATATAGAGTGATATTGCCTCCGAAGACGATCTGGATAGCAGCGCCGATATTGCCGACGATGCTGCGCGATCGCACCGTTAGCCCGCGTACCATGCCCAAATGCTTGACCACGCGATAGCCCGGTAGATCGTTGGTCGTGACGACCAGCATCAACGCTCCTACTCTCCCGCGGCACCAAGTTTAAATGGAGCGGGTGAAGGGAATCGAACCCTCGTCATCAGCTTGGAAGGCTGTTGCTCTACCATTGAGCTACACCCGCTTGGCTTGCACCGAAGGTCTGGTGGAGGGGGTTGGATTCGAACCAACGTAGGCATAGCCAACGGATTTACAGTCCGTCCCCTTTAGCCACTCGGGCACCCCTCCAAGACTTCGGCCAGCACCTGGGCAGCACAAGCTATAAACGAAATCGCCCCGCGCGTTGAAGCGGCAGGGCAATTACTTCCGTGTTTATTGTGAAGACGCCCCGAAAGTCAATAGCACCGCGAGTGGCTTCGCAAACGCGAGGCACCGCCTCTTCGCTTTAGTAATACGGCCTCCTCAGGCCAGCGAGATGGGCACAAGGGCAATGCGAAAATCGCCGTACTGCTTCTTGAGCGCCATGCGCACCACCACGATGCCCCACAAAGCACCGATCACTCCAACAAGGACCGCACTGACCGATTGAATCTTGTCCGCGGGCCAGTCCGCCAGCGCTGCAAAGACGCCGAAGACGCCGCCAGTAAGTGCCCCGAGCAACACAGCACCAACCATGGTGCGCCAGGCCAGCAGCCACCACACGCTCATCATACGCCCCCACGTCGGGTCCAGCTCCTGCATCCTTGCCTCCCTGCGCTGCCAAACAAAAGATTGCGCTCCAACCAAACTCGCAGTTTATCGGAGCACTCTCGATGGCCGCTGAAGCGGCCGACGACAACCCTAAGCTCGCCCTTGGGCGAATAAAAGGACGCACATCGTAATGGGCGCCTCACGTCAGCTGCAACGAACCAAGTCAGGAAATGGGCGGCCCCAGCGCGACGAAGGGATCGTCCGGCTCTTTGGCGTGCACGCCGTTGAGGCCGCGCTCATGAACCTGGACCGTAAGATCGATCGCCTGCTCATGACTGAGAACGCGGAGAACCGGTTGAGTGAGGTTCTTTCCGATCGCCAAGTCGCCCCAGAGCGTGTCCTCCCACGCGCGCTCGATCGCATCCTTGGCCCCGACACCGTGCACCAGGGCGTGATGCTCGAGACCCAGCCGCTCGATGAACCCGCCCTTGAAGAGATCGCACAGCACGCCGAGACCAATGGCCCGCTGATCGTGCTCGATCACGTCACCGACCCGCACAATGTCGGCGCCGTGCTGCGTTCAGGTGCTGTGTTCGGCGCTGCAGGTCTCGTCATGACTCGCCGCCACAGCCCGCCGCTCGATGGCGCGCTTGCCAAGTCTGCCTCCGGCGCACTTGAGCACGTCCCGGTCGTTCTCGTGCAGAACCTCTCGCGCGCGCTCGTTGAATTGAAGGACCTCAATTTCGCAATCGTGGGCCTCGATGAAACCGGCGAATTGATTGACGATGAACCGCTTACGGGGCGCGTCGCTCTGGTCCTGGGCGCAGAAGGTAAGGGTTTGCGCGAGCTGACCCGTACGACTTGCGACCGGCTCTGCCGCATCGCTACGCCGGGGCCCATCACGAGCCTCAACGTGTCCAACGCCGCAGCCGTCGCACTGCACCTGGCAGCTGCGCGACGGCGAAAATCTCAAGCTTAGCGTTGGTTGCTGCCACCGACGATCGCAAGGATGCAGCCTGCCGCGTGGCACACCGCGGCCTCTCCAATACGATCACGCAAAAGCGGTCTTACCAGTGGCGACGATGACGCCGATAATAGCGGCGCTTCTTGCAGGCCTTGCGGCAACCGCCAACGGGATAGCCCCAGGCGGGGTAATACGGCGGATGCTGGTAAGAGACGCGGGAGCCGCGCATTTGCCAGGCCGGCCGCCAATAGCGCGAGTTGTAGTAAGGATAATAGCCGCGCGGGATGTAGCGGTAGCCGTAGGGGTCATAGGAATACCCCCGACTTGCTGACGAGCCCCGCCAGCCACCGGCTTCGGCCGGCGTCTGGCCAGCGAAGCTCAGCACGAACGCCACGCAAATCGCGGCAAGCGCACATTTAAAACGCATACTCATAACCCTCATACAAAAAGAACCTGAGCGAACTCACCTCCAACATGCCAAAAAAACGCTAATTAAACTCTAAGTCTACGAGGGCATGTCTGGCGTGCGCGAAGACGACAGGAAGACGACGCACGGCCTAGAGCATGTTCCGATCATATTGACCCATTTGACCGGTTTTTCACGTCTGCTGGCGCCTAAGCGCACACGCGCGACACAAGGCGCACTCCGCGGCGCACACTCAAGTTGTATTGCCTGCGTTGCCGGACTGACTTGCAATCGCTTCAACATCGAGAATGGGAATAAGCTCGCTGGGATTCTTGGTTCGCAGTGAGCGCCCATCGAACGCAGCCCCTTGGGAAATCGACAACGTCTGGCTCATGATGTCACCGTCGACGTTCGCCGACCCATGCAGGGCTACGGCCAGCGCCCGTATAGCACCGCGTACGTCGCCGCTTACGTCGACTTTTTCCGCATAAACATTGCCCGTCACCGAACCACCCTTGCCGATGACCACCTGCTTGCCGTGGACATCGCCTATGACGTGACCTTCGACGTGAAGCTTATTCTGAGAGACGATCGTGATCTTCTCGCCAAGAATAGTGAGATCGTTGCCGATTACGGAAACACCGGTTGCCGCGAGGGAATCAACCGTGAAGCCTTCTGAGCGATCCGACGCATTTCCTTGTGGCGCAGAGCGCGCTGTAATGGGCGGAGGCTTCGGAAAATTTGATTGAGCCTTGTCGGTGTCGCTGCTGAACACGTTGCACCTCCCCTAGTATCGCTTATTCGAATAGGGTGAACTGTTATTCTGTAGCATTGCCCAGAAATTGCATCTCAGATACGCGGTGGCATTTTGTTCGAGTGCGGAACTTTTTCGATAGATCCACAAGAGTTATTGGCGGGGCGCCCAGAATTGCCGTTGGCACTGCGCCTTGAGGCAGCTCACGACCTCCGCGCTGCCCGGAGGTGAAGCTCTCGTTGCGTCATCCAAGGAGGTGCCGCATGGGCTTGAAAATTACTGGTGCCGCTCTTGCCGCTTGCGCACTTCTCACATTTGACGCGCTTTCGGGCGAACCTGATGAGATGCGGCTCGCCAAAGCCCGCGCAGCCGTCAAAGGCCTCTGCGAGAACCTCAAGAGCGCACTCATGACGGAGCTTAAGGCCGGCGGGCTTCGCGGTGCCTTCACGGTGACGAATAAGTAAGCTGATTGAAACACTGCGGGGTCTTTGGTAATCGCATCCGCGAGTAGGACGAGCGACTGGAGCGTCTGCGACAAAGCCGTCCCAACGGACAGGGAAGATGGAGTTAGAAAATGGTCCGAATTGTTGCGTGCACCCTATCGACGTTTTGCCTTCTCGTTGCGGCTGCGAAGGCGGAGCCGACCGCGGCGCGTGTCACTTTCGGTTTCGGCTCGATCTCAACGTGCACCAAGTGGCAGCACGAAGGCCTGACGCAAGGTAAAAATTGGATCTTGGGTTATTGGTCGGGCCGCAACGCAGAGAATGGCGGAGCACGCAAGGCGGGGACAGAACTCGACGATAACACGATCATTGAAGAGGTGACGCTCATTTGCAAAGTGGAGCCCTCCCTCGGCATGGCGAACGCCGTCGACAAAGTCTACGAGCGGTTCTTGGGAGAATAGCGCTGGCCCGCCTGCCACTGTCGAACACAACAGGCAAATGATGAACGCGAAAATAGGTACAATCCGGGATTCTGGCCGGCCGCTTGCACACCGGGCGCGGCGCCCATTTTCCCGCCTCAGACGTTTCGTTTGTTAGTCAGCGCCTGAAACGGGCGAAGCCGCCGCGCAGATTTTCGAGTCCTCTAGACACGGATTTCCAGTGAACTCTTGCGCGCCTGTAAGCAACAGCCATCGCTCCTACTCCGTGAAATGCCACTGCGAAAACAATACACACGAACAAAGAAGACGGATGGTTGGCGACAATGATGCAGCAAGGTATAAGCGCCCGCCTAACGGGCGTATGCTAGTTAAAGGCCGGCTTAGCTCAGTTGGTAGAGCACCTGATTTGTAATCAGGGGGTCGGGGGTTCGAGTCCCTTAGCCGGCACCAATGATTTCAATAAGTTATTCCATCGCATCCTAGCAGCTGTTGAAGAAAAGGTACCACATAGGTACCAGCCGCGCGCATGTTGCCTCTAATGATAGAGAGTAGCTGTTCGCGTCTTTGCCCCGAACGCCGCCGACTGACACCTTACCCCGGCCCCCCAAGGGGCGGGGGCCTTGCATTGTCGACAATCCCACACACGGGACCGCGGCAACTTTTTCAGATGTATTTGGTCAGCTTCCCGTCGAGAGGCAGACGAGACTGAGGCCTAGGGAATTGAATAGCGGTGATCCAACCCTTATCGGCGCCGTCGAGGACGTCCGCTTTACCCCCAGAAGCACACATTCTCAGACGCGGCATCCATGTCCGCTAAGTGCCAAAAGCGGACATTGCATCCCTCACCGCATCAGGGCGTTTGAAGCGATTCTAGTACTCCTCAAGCGCTGTTAGCATCGAGAACCACGCCATGCTTTGACCCCTTCACAGTGCCGGGGTTTTCGTTTCCAAGACCTGCCACCTGGTGTCAGCTCATAGTAGGCTTCGCCGACGACGGTTGGGCGGGCGGCCATGAAGGAGGCTGCTATGGCTACTTTTGTTGTAATCGCTAGCTTCACGGATCAGGGCATTCGCAATGTGAAGGAAACGATCGGCCGCGCACAGGTCTTCACGGAGATGGCCAAAAAGACCGGCGTCACCGTCAAGGACATGTATTGGACGCTCGGACGGCACGATATTATTACGATCTGCGAAGCACCAGACGACGAGGCCGCGACCGCGCTTATGTTGAGTGTTGCCTCGCGCGGCAACGTGCGCACCGAGACACTGCGCGCCTTCTCGTTCGACGAAACGACAAAGATCCTCGGCAAGATGGTTTGAGACGTCGCTCGCTATACTCGGGGCCCACTGTTTCTCCCCCTGCAGACGTCCCACATTAGCGGTATGGCAGATGGTCAGATTGTCCTGGTAACCACCGATCCGTTGGAAGGCGGCCTGCCCCTGCGGACAGTCTACTTTGTGGCCGAGGCGGATCCCGTTAAGGCGGAGGCCCTTATTGCCGCAGTGATGGCGCCCAATGAAAAGGTCGAAGCGTTGGGAGTGCTCCCCGAAGCGGCCGTTAAGGCTATCGGATTGAAGCTCGGCGACTTCAAGAGGAGCGACGACCGCAAAGGCGAGGTTGATGACGAACTGGATGAGGCGCTGAAGGGCACCTTTCCCGGGAGCGATCCCGTTTCACTTGAGAGCCCATTCGTGCCGGGCAGTCCGCGCAGAAAATCGAATTAGGGGTGTGCTGTGCTAGCTAGGCACTGGGCGTTCTATTGTCGCTTGCGAAAAACGAACGCTTTCAGCTTGTCGTCCTTGGTCGCGATGCATCGAGCATCCTCGGCAAAGGCGCGGACGTCGCGCAACGTCTTCAGGTGGGCGCCATCACCAACCATCCCAGGCGGGAACACGTCTCCAATCTGATCGAACTTGATTTCGAAGGCTGCACCTGGCGAAAGAGCTCTGATCTCTTGCCGAATGATCCACCGATAGGGTGCTGTATTCTCCATACGCAACTCTATAGTAGATCGTCGGATTTAGGTCATCTTATCTGGTGGCAGCGTGCACCACCTCGAAAACCACGAAGCGAGCTTCAGTGACGTCACCGAACTCCTGCCGCCTGACGCCGCCGGACAATAAACGGACCAAGCTTGCATGCCCTTCAATCTGGACTCACCGGGGCTGAGAACTGTGCACAACAGCTAGAATCGTGACTGCGTGCGCCTATAATGGCGCCCTTGCATCAGTGCTAGGCATCCGCGGGTTGGGCCGGCGCACGCGAGACATTGCCCCTTAAGGCTCCGGTCCAGAGAACTTTGCCCGTGGACTATTCGCGGGAGATCCTTCCATGATTGATACAGGCGACACCGCGTGGCTGCTCACGGCCACGGCCTTGGTTTTGTTTATGACCCTTCCGGGACTTGCGTTGCGCCAGTGGGCTTTTTCTTTCCTTCTTGTCTGTTTCGTCTGTAGAA